>CALXJI010000002.1 GCA_944388585.1 uncultured Clostridia bacterium | reverse complement strand
AAATTTAGATAAAACAAAAGACCTGAAACCTAGTTGTTTCAAGTCTTTCAAGAATATTTTTCTTTTGGTCGGAGTGATAAGCAAGATATATTCAAATTACTATGTTTTAGTTACCTCATGCGTGTTAATTAGCATTTTTATTTATAAAATAACACAGATTATTTTTAGATAATTTAAAGAAAAATTTAATAAAAATAATAATACACTCATTACGAAAAAAGTGCGTATACGGAAAAAATTCGTAATGAAAAAATAAATTTTTATATAATAGCAAAATTATTTTAAACAATAAAAAGGTTGATTTTTTAATTTATTATAAAATTAGTAAACATCAAAATAGATTTCAAAGGGATTTATCCCTTGGGACACAAGAATTTTGAAATGTAGAATAAAATATTATTTATTCAATTCTCTTCCACATATAAACAGTGATATATTTGTTTTGTACACTAAAGGTTTCTCCATTTCCAACATTGCTTGTGATAGATGGTGCTGTGGTTTGACCAGAAATCGTTAATGTAGCATCAGTAGAACCAGCCCAATTTTCGGTATTAAATAAAACAAAGCCACCTAAATATGTTGATATTCCTCCATGACACCACTTTCCACCTAGATTTTGGGTAATACTACTTACAGATAAAGATGGAATATTGTGGCTATGTTGTGGGATATTCTCAATTTGTAATACTACTTCGTTGCTTCCACCAGTTGTTCCAGCTTCTACACTAGAGTTTGATTGTAGTAAATGTCCATCACCATAAGATTCCCAAGTTCCACCATGTAATTCTTTCATTTTTTCAGGCGTGTTTTCGTTAATATTTGTTGTTATGTATATACTTCCTATTGGATACGCCGTCAAAAAATAATCCTCATTAGATATTATTGGTTGCTCTATATCATTATCAGTTTTATTAATAAAATTAGCACCTAAAATAGATAAAAAAATAGATATAATTATGATAATCACATCATTTATTATTAGTATTTTATTTTTCATAAAATCCCCCCTATATTTAAATACTAGTATTAGAATAAGAATGTTTTATATAAGTAAAAAATATAAAACTATAATTTTTCCATAATCAAATTTTATAAATTAAAATATTATTTGTCAATAATTGTTTAGACAATTTTAAATTGATATTTAAATAGAATGAGATATTTGTAAATTTTATAAAAATTGAACTATAGTAAATTAGAATAAAACCAAGAAAAATGGTTGAAATCCCTATTACTATAGTAGCTGAATTAACTCCCATTTTTTTAATAGTAACAACTTTGGGGAGTAGTTTGGTAAGTAAAGTAGAAAAATAGCAAAAAATAAAATGAACTAAAAAGTGCTCATTCCTCAATAAAATAAAGGATTTCTTCTAAATAAAACAAATAAATTTCCACCAACCTAGCTGAAGTGGTTTTCTCTAAGGCCAATAAAAAATCTACTTTTTTTAATTTATTATAAATTAGTAAACACCAAAAGGGTTTCCAAAGGGATTTATCCCTTGGCACACGAGAACTTTTACAAAGTTCTCTAGTGTGTTAGAGAACTTAGTTGAAAAAATTGATTTTTATAAATATTATGAAGTTTAATTTATTTAAATCAATGCAGCTTTGTTCTCTTGCTCAAACTTGAGTTAAAAGAAGATTTAAAAAACAAGAAAAGAATATACAATATTTTAATGTACAAAAATTTTACGAGTATAAATCTTTTACAGAATAGAATATATATATAAGAATAATGATTTTTTCCATTAGAAATAATAGACTGACACTTCAAAATGGTAAGTATTAATGTAACTATATAAAGTTAAAAATGTTAGAATGTATTACTACTATAAATTAGAGCACAATTTATAGGGCTAAAAAGGAAATGAATAAATGGAGATAAAGTTTATCATGAATATAGTAAAAGAGATTAATAAGAAGAAGTAAAAAATGCACAAATTATTTAAAAATAAACTTAATTATTAATTTATATCTTACAATAAGAGATATAAAAGTATAAAATAATATAGTATTAATAGTAATTCTACTTTTTAGTAATTTATAGATAAAAATTAAGATTTTTTGTAATAAAAATAATTTGTATTTATTTATTCTGGAATTTGTGATAAAATAAACTTTAATATTTTGAATAGATATGATTTAATATTTTTATAAAATAATGATGCTTTAGGCATATTGGGAGGTTTTATGGAAGGCTCAAAAATTAATTCTAAATTAACACTTGAATATATGTGCAATGAAAGAGAAAATCAATTTTTCGACAGAAAAAGTGCAAAGAAAGACATAAAAGATTTAGCCAATCACATTGCTGGATTTGCAAATGCTAGTGGTGGAACATTAGTTATTGGAATTGCAGACGATGGAAAAATAGAAGGTTTTGAAGAATGTGAAAGCAAATATAACAAATTCTTAAAAGTTACTTCAAATGATTATTTAAAAACAATTCCAATATATGAAAATGAAACTATAGAAGTTACTAACTATAAAGGACATAAAGATAAAATTTTATTAATTCATATTAGACCTAGTGTAAATACTATAATTAGGAATGCAAAAGATGAAGTATATTTAAGACAAGGAGATTCAACTATTAAACTTTCAAATGATCAAATTAAAGCTTTGGAACTAGATAGGCACGAAATATATTTTGAAGAACAAATAAATATAAATAGCTCTGTAAATGATATTGATAAGGAAATGGTAGAAATATATAAAAATTCTATAGGTGCTGATGAGCAAGACTTATTAGATGTTTTAAGAGCAAGACGATTTTTGGTTACTGATAATTTAACTGGCAGAGAGTGCTTAACTAATGCAGGCGTTTTGCTATTTGCTAAAGACCCTTCTGTATTCTTTCCTTCTGCTAGAATAAGGGTTATTAAATTTGAAGGAACAGAAATGCAAACAGGAGCAAATCTAAATATTGTTAAAGATAAAACTTTTGCATTACCTCTATATAAACAGATTATAGAAAGCCAAAAATTTGTTGATACTCAACTAAGGGAATTTAATCATTTAGGTAAAAATGGTACTTTCGTTACTGTTCCAGAATATCCTAAATTTGCTTGGGAAGAGGGCATAACAAATGCTATTACTCACAGAAATTATGCTATTTCAGGAGAACATACAAAAGTCTTTATCTATGATGATAGAATGGAGATATTAAGCCCCGGAGATTTACCTAATATTATAACTATTGATAATATACGTGAAAAAAGATATGCAAGGAATCCAATTATTTCAAGAACTTTAACAGAATTAGGTCTTGTAAAAGAACTTAATGAAGGTGTTTCAAGAATTTATAGAGAAATGAGTGAATTTTTCTTAGAAGATCCTATTTATGAAGAAGAAAAAGGTTTATCTTTAAAATTAATATTAAAGAATAATGTTGTTATGAGAAGTAAAAGAGTCAATGAAAATCTTTTAAAAGATGTTAAAATAAATGAAAAATGGTTTGAGTTAAATGTAATGGAACAAAAAATAATGCAAATGATTTTTGACAAAGGAGAAGTTAAAACTGCTGAAATTGCTGAGTTCGTTAATAGAGATAGAAAGACAGTACAAAGAATATTAAAGAAATTATGTGATAATAATTTGGTTGAATGGATAGGAACATCTAATAGAGATCCTAGAAAAATTTATAAAATAAAGGAATAAAAATGTCGCAGTAATGTCGCAGTAATGTCGCAGTAATGTCGCAGCATGATATAATATTATGACTTGAATATATTTTAGTTAAAAATTAAAAATAATATGCTTATTTTGAGGAGTATTGTATAAATACTCTTTTTTTATACTAATTAGTTTATTTATTGATAAATTACATATTAAAAAATTTGTTGTTTTTTTAGGAATTTTTTTGTATAATTTATTAAAAGGTGATAATTATGAGCGACTTTTTTGATATAAAAGGATTAGAAATTATTTTTAATACACAAAAAATAAAAGATTATTCTAATATAATTAGAGTAACTATTGATGATTTGGTTATTTATGAAGGAGAGATAATTTATAACTTTTTTTTAGATAAAAAATATGTTCAAAAATATGTAAGGTTATTTATATTAATAAAAGAAGAATGGATACAGGTTGAAAAGAAAATTTTTAAAAGAAAGGTGTCAATTAGAAATATTAATAGATACTTAGATGATTTTAACAAAAAAATTAAGGATGTGATTGATAGTGAATATTAATAAAGAAAATTTATTAAAAAAAAGTTATAATGATTTTGAAGTAATATGTGATTTTATTGGATTAAGTATATTAAAAAATTTTTTCTTATCAGAATGCAAAAATTCTATGAAAACATGTAAATATTATATAGGTAAGATTAATGGAAAGTATTGGAATGGATTTAGACCTTCTACTATTTCCTTAAAAAAAATTTGTGAAGTTTTATTTTTAGAGAAAAGTGGAAGTGAAATAAATGTTGAAAAAATTATAGATAATTCTATAAAAGAAAAACTAAATATTAAAAACGATGAAAATTTGGAAAAAGAAATAAAAGAAATTAATGATTACAATGTGCTATTAATTTTATCTAATATTTATGATATATCAAATATAAATGAAAATGAATTGAAAATAAAGTTTGAAAGACTAGAAATAGAAAATAAAATAGCAAAATATGAAGATGAAATAAAAGAGAAAGATGAAATAATAGCCAAAAATTTAGAAATCATAAATAAAAATGAAGCAAAGCAATCTAATTTAAGTGATAAAGTTAATAAGCTTCAGCAAACTCTAGTTCAAAAGGAGAAAGAACTTACGCAATTAAAAGAAGATTACAATTTAATAAAAGATATAAGTAAAAAAGAAATACAGAAAGCAAATGAAAACAACCTAATTAAAATGAATGAACTTAAAAAAAGCTATGAAGAGTTAATGAAAGAAAACGAAATTAATAAAAATATAAAATTCGAATTGTGTAATAAGCTAATTCAAACAAATTTTTCAAAAGAGGATATTAAAGAAATTATTGAAAAAGAAGAAATCGTTGAAAAAAAAGATTTATTTGAATTTGTCGAAAGATTATTAAATCTAAATATAAAGAATTTTAAAGAAAAAAATAATATTTCCAAATTACTAGTTTTAGAATATGTTTTATTAAAAATTATGGAGGAATAAAATGAATAGACGAGAAGAAGAACAATTAATAAATGAAAGTGCTAAAAGAAATTTTGATACTGTAGCAAAAAATGTTAGGATTCTATGTGTGTTTGATCAAGCTTATTTATCAGGAAATAATAGCTTTGTTCAAGTTAAATTAAAAGTTATTACTGAACAACCTGAATATGTTGAAGAAATCGAAAGAGATGAAGAAGTATTTGGAGATAATTCAAAAGAAAATGTTTGCTATGTAAAAGCAGAAGAATTCAGAAATTTTATATTAAGAGATGATAGTATTGATATAAGAGATAATACTGATTTACAAAAAGTAATAAATATAGTAAATGAGTATTTAAAAAATAAATTAATAATTATAAAGCCATTTTATTATTTCAAAGAAGATGAAGCTATTTTTTATAAAAATGGTAAAGTATATGATGTAATTCAAAAATATGAGAACAAAACTCAAAAATATTATTTAGTTCCAATAATTAGAAATAACAATTTATTTGATAAAATTAATAGTGGAGAAAGTGTTTCATTAACAAATATATCTGGTTTAATTTTAAGAAGTCCAAAATATATTAGTTTTGATAAAAAGATATACAAATTACCTTTGGAATGCTTAGAAGATGAGGAGAAAAGTTATATCTATTGGAGAAAAAGTGATGAGAGTATTTCTCCTGTTTTAATAGACATTGATTATGAAGATTTTGAGAAAAAAAATGAAATAATCTATAATACAAATTGTGATTATGCTTTTATAAGTGAATCATCTATATTAAAGAGAAAAGAAAAAAAGATAACAAAAGAAGAATTAAATAAAGAAAATAAGAATCAAGATCAATATGGATACACAAATATCACAGAAACAATTCAAAATTTTTCAAAATATATTGGACAGAGCAATTTATGTTATACTATTGATGATTTAAATAATTTTTTTACATGTTTAAGATCATCACAACTTGTTATATTGGCAGGAATGTCTGGTACAGGAAAAACTAAATTGCCATTAAAATTTGCAGAATTTTTTAATATGAGTGAGGAAAACAATGAGCTATTATTTGTTCCAGTTTCACCATCATTTACAGAACCATCCGATGTATTAGGATATTTAAATCCAAATACTGGAATATATACTCCTTCAGATACAAGACTAGTTGAATTTTTAAATCATGCTTCAAATAATATTAATAAAATGCATATGGTTATATTTGATGAAATGAATCTATCACAAATTGAGTACTGGTTTGCTCCATTTATGTCAATATTAGAAAAAGGAAATGAAGAAAAAAATATATATTTATATAGTGAAAATCAAAGATGTCTAAATTCCGAGAAATATCCTGAAAAAATAAAAATAGGAAAAAATGTAGTTTTTGTTGGTACTATTAATTTGGATGAAACAACTAAAAATATTTCGGATAGACTACTAGATAGAGCTTTTGTTATAAATTTAAAAAAAATGTCTTTTAAAGATTACTCTGAAACTAACATTGATATAAAAGAAGAGGTAAAAAAATCATCAGAAAATTTTTTTGAATATATTCCAGAAAATGATGTTGAAGAATATAACTATATATCTAAATTTAGCATAGAACAATTAGAATTTTTTGATAAAATTCATGAAATTTTAAATAAAATTGATCCTCAAAAGGGAGTTTCTTTTAGAAGTGTAAAAAATATAGCTTTGTACTTAAAAAATAAGCCAGATGAATTTGATGAAAGAAAAGCTTTTGACTATGCATTTAAGCAAACTATAATAAAAAAGATAAATGGATCAACAGAAAGTATAGGTATGTTTTTGGGATTAGAAAATATTTCTAATGAAGAATCTTTGATTGATATTTTTGATGAATATAATATGATAAGTGATTTTTCTGAAAGCAGAAAAGAAATCGAAAATAAGGTGGCTGAATTAAGAAAATATGGATACACAAAATAACTTATTAATCTATAGAAATAATAGAGTAAAGTATTATAACATAGAAAATGTTATAAAAGAGAAGGCTGTTATTTCTTTTAATGAATATGATAAAGTTAAGATTAAATTAAATAGCGAGAAATATAAAGTAAAGATTGAGTGCTATAGCTATAGAAAAGATTCAGAATATATTATATGTGAAGATAATATATTAGAACTAAAAAATGATCAAGAATATATTATTTCTGATTGTGAAGATGAGATAGATTTGGGATATATTCCATCAAAATATCACATATATCTTTATGATGAAAATAATATATATGATAGATTATTTGAAGTAAAATATAATAAAGAAGTAAATGATGATGGTATGTCTTCAGTAATAGACTTAATTAATGATTTCATTAGTGGCTTATCAGTAGATTTCTTCAAAAGTAATTCAATAAATAGTATATATTCTATAGATAAAAGTAATGAATTTTATATTTATAAAATATTGGAAAAAAATAGAAAGATTTTTCTTTATAATGTTAATAAATTAATAAATTCATTTAATAATAAAATTATTACACAATATACTAAAGAAAAATTTGAAAAAAGACAGAATTATATCACAATAAAAAAGAATAATTTAAATTCAAATCAAAATTATTTTTACAATTTGAAGAAAGTAACTAGTTCTAATACACTAGATAATATAATTTTAAAAAGGTATTTATTAAGTATAAAAAAAATTATGATAGATAACAAGATTAATTTAACAAATATGATAATTGATAAAGAAAAAGAATTAAAATCTCTTTTAGATGAAGAAATAGCAGTTAATGAAAAACAAACTCATTCAAGATATTATACTATTGAAAAAGAAAATGAAAAAAGAAGTATTAATGGAAGAATAGTAGACAATAAGAAATGGATACATCTTTTTAAAAATTGGGAATATAGTTATAATGATATACTAATATCTATTAATTTGTTACTAACATCAAATGAACTATATAATTTAAATGTAGAAAATAGTAGTATGTTTTCTAATACTTTTTATAATAATCCAAATTATCATTTTTTCTATAAGATATATAGAAAATTGTCCAATAATAGTAGCAACTCTCATAAGTTTGATAATAGTGACTTGTTTGCTGACAAAAAATCGTATTCTATATTTGAAATATATGGTTTTATAATTATTCAAAATATTCTTAAGGAATTACAATTTATGTGTATTGCAGATAATAGTCAAATAATGTCATTTTCCTCTGATAAAACATTTGAATATGTTAAAGATAATATAAAAATTGAAGTAGAATATGACCATTATTGTAAAAACAATTCAAACTTAAAGTTAAATTTTGGTGAAATTATAAATATGAACGGAGTTCATTGTAAACCAGATTATATTTTAAAATTTTTTGATTCGAGTGGCGATATCAAAGCTGTTCTAATAGTAGAAATAAAGTATAGAAGATTAGAAAATATGTTAAAAAAAGATAATCCTACAACTGATATAGATAAAACCATAGTAGATTACATTCAATTAAGAGCTATAAATAAAAATAATAAAAAAGAATCATTAGTTAAGAATGTAATAGTTTTATATCCAAATCAAAAAGAGAAATGTTTTAATTGGAGTGAAGGTCGTTTTTTAGGAATAGACGTAAAAAAAGATTTTTCTGAAAGTGTAGCATATAATGAATTAAAAATAGCAATAAAAGATATAATAGAAGAATATTTATTAGATTAAAAGCAAAAAATCATGTAGTAAAAATTTACCACATGATTTTTTAATAAGTTATAGTAGTTTTATATATATTATAGAAGTTAGTGGAATAATTATCTTCAACGTAATAATCTATCTTATATGTTCCATTACTGTATGAGAATTTTGTTTCACTATCTAACCATGTTTCATTAGGAATATCATAAACATTTTTAAAACTAAATGTTTTTATTTTGGATTTAGTCTTTACATATTTAGCTAATGAAGAAAAATCATCATATACGTAGAACATAGCTTTACCACTAATATCAAAAGAACCGTCATTATTTAATTTTAAAGATATATCAATATATTCATTTGATGTTTGATCTATATACCAACTATCCCATCTTCCATCATATTTCCACACATTTCTAGTTTCTATATAAGTACTAGTAGCTTTTTTGTTTCCCATTACCTTATTTAGTTCATAAGCTCTTAAAAGTTGATTTTTTCTATCTCCAGCATTGATTTCATTATATTCGGAATCATCAGGAACTTTATTATATGTTTGGATTGCACTATTTAAATCGTTTGAATCTATATATTTTTCTGCAATTATAATGCACGAAGTATTGTAATATTTATCAGCATCATTATATCCTTTTATTTTTTCAAATTGAGTTATTGCAGAAGAATAGTCTTTTGAATTATAAGAACTAAGTCCATATTCATAATAGATTTTTTTCTCTGTATCTTTTAATCCTTCATAATTAGAATTCTTTATCTTCTTTAACATTGAAAGTGAATCTGTAAATTGTTTATTTTTTAAAAGCTCTATTGCAATATTATAGTAGCAGTCATCTAATAAACTATCTTTATCATCTTTCCCAATGACTAATTCTAATTTCTTTACAGCATTAGTATAGTCTTTATCTGCTATATAAGTTAAAGCACAATTATAATAACATTCATTTAACAAAGTACTAGATTCTTTTGATGGAGTTAGTATAGAATTTAATATATTTTCTGCTTCTATAAAATTTTTACTATCGTAAAGAAATAACGCTTTTGAATATTTGACTTTATAATCAATTATATTATATTCATCTTCATTATTAATAAATTTTCTTATAATATAAATTTTATCATAATAATTTGCAACTTTTTCATATTGTTTTAAATCATAATTATTATTTATACTTTTTATTAATAAAATTGGATAAATTAAAAATCTACATAGTAGCACTATGAATATTAATAAAGCAAATATAATTATTAATAATACTTTTTTATTAATTTTTATTCTTTTTTTATTATCTTCATTTATTTTTAATAAATCCTTATTCTCTATATTTTCCATAAAAATGCTCCTTTTAGTTACTATATATTAACATAAAAAAATGTTAAAATCAATATTTTATGTAAAATTAATATTAAAAATATATAATTACTATATTAAACTAAAAATTTTAAAAAAATTATATATTTCTTCTATTTCATCAAATTTTTCTGACTTTAATGAATTACTATTTTTGTTTAATTCAATTAAATAATAAAATGAAATTTTATGTACTTTATATTTAAAGATCATAAAAAATTTAAGTAAGCAATTTAGAAATATTATTTTTGGTTTTTCTTATTTTTATAGTTATTTTAATTCATGATTTATATAGAACGTGAAATTAAAAAATCAAGTTCTCTTTTTATAGTAATATCAATGCTTTCATGAATTTTATACTTTTTAAATTTCTGTTTTTTTCTGTCAAAATCAGATAAAATAAGAAATTATTTGTCATTTGAGCTTAATTCTCTTTTTTTCAGTTATAATCAACATGTATTCGAATACGTAATAGATTAATGAAAGGAGAAATATATGGCAAGAGAAAAAGGTAGCAATGAGGGTAGTGTTTTTTATAGAAAAAATAGAAATAAATGGATAGCACAATATTATGATTATGATTCATTAACACAAAAAAGAGTACAGAAAACAAAAAGCTTTGATACTGAAGAAAAAGCTAAAAAGTATTTACAATCAATTATGTTTCAAAAAGAAAATCCAATATATATTGAACATAATGGTATACCTTTAAAGGAATTAATGAATACTATAATTCAAAATAAGCTTGATACAAATATGATATCTGAGTCACAATATCAAAGAGTTCAAGCTACATTAAAAAGTATATCAAAAGGCAATTTAGTAAATAAAAATATAGATACAATTACTGCAGAAGAAATACAAAAATTTATCAATACATACAAAGACTATAGTGATTCTACAATAAAAAAAGTTATAGGACAGTTTAGACAAGCATTTAAATATGCTTTTGATAGAGGATATATAACTAGAAACCCTATGTCTCAAGTTATAAGACCTAAAAGCAATAAACCTCCAAAAGTAGTTAGAGCAATGACTTTAGATGAAGAAAATAAGTTTGTAAATTATCTACAGAATAAAACTTTAAAAGAATGTCCATACAGAAATGAATTTTTAATTCAATTATTTATGGGCTTAAGAATAGGTGAATGTTTAGCTTTAGATATTCATGATATAGATTTGATGAACAGAAAAATATATGTGCATAAAACTTTAACACGTAATAGTAATGGTAATATAAAGATAAGTAAATCTCCAAAAACACAATCTGGAAATAGGTACTTACCTATTCCAGACTCATTATATCCTTACATTATAGAACAGATGAAATATTGTGAGTTACAAGAAGGCAATAACGACAAATTGTTATTTAAGCCTTCACAAAATAACTATACAGATGCTGAAAATGTAAATAAGGCACTATCTAAAATATTAAAAGAATTAAATATAGAACATATGTCTTCTCATAGTTTAAGACACACTTATGCAACTAGAGCAATTGAAGCTGGTGTTACTCCAGTAGTATTACAAAAACTAATGGGACATACTGATGTTACTATAACACTTAATACATATACCTCTGTATTTGATAAATATAAAGAAACAGAGCTTGAAAAAGTAAATCAATATTATATAAATAAAAATCTATTACAAACTCCCACTTCTAATAATTTATTGATAGATAATGATGTACCTGTAATTGAATCTAAAGCAGATATAATAAAAGATGATAAAGTAAATGAGAATAATATGGATTATTATAGATAAAAGCATTTTGTAAAATAATATTTTATTATATTATATATATTAAAATATTAACTGATCAACATTTGAGTTATGAGAGTTTAGCTTATATCAAGGCTTTCAAGAGTTTTGGTCAGTTAATTGAATATATTAAAACAAATCAGTTTTACTATTATTGACAACTAGACACCGCTAAAACTGTTGAGTATGTAGTGGTCAGTTATTTGAACTGACCAAAGCTATAATTTTTAAATCTTTGTCGGTTATTTGGTCAGTAGTTTGACAAAAATAACATAAACTAAAATAAGCTATAAAAAAATAATACTAGCTAAAAAGCCAGTATTATCAATACTTCCAAAGAATACTATAAAATATTTTAAAATAAAAAAAGAGGTTAAAAACCTCTAAAATTGGTCGGAGTGACAGGACTTGAACCTGCAACCCCATGGTCCCAAACCACGTGCGCTACCAATTGCGCTACACCCCGATTTGTGTACGAAAATTATTATAGCACTAGTTGATACAAAAATCAATAGTTTTTATAAAAAAATAATCAAATTTTGAAAAATAAAATTTGTTACTTTTGCTCAATTATATATTTAATTATATGCTGTTTATTAAATTAGATGTATATTATAGCATTACTTAATTTCATAATCAATACATTTTTGCTAATTTTACGTAAAATATTGACTTTAGAGGCAAAAAAGTATAATATATATTGTGTAAATATCTATTTTTTATATGAAAGGAAATATGATGAAAGTCTATTGTGGAACTGATATAATTGAAGTTGATAGAGTAAAAAAAGCTATTACTAACAATCAAAATTTTAAAACAAATATTTTTACAAAAGAAGAAGTAAAAGATATTGAGCAAATTAGTAATGAAACAGTTAGATACCAAAGATATGCTGGTAGATTTGCTGCTAAAGAGGCAATATATAAATCACTATCTAAAGTATTAACTAAAGAAGAATTTTCACCTTCTTTTTTGGATGTTGAAGTATTAAATGATGAAGAATTTAAACGTAGACCATATATAAATGTGGTTAATAAGACTTTAGATGATATTTTTGTAAAATATAAAATAAAAATAGATTTAAGTATTTCTCATGTAAGAGAAAATGCCATAGCTATGGCAGTTGCAAATATAGAAAAGGAGTGAAAAGATGGAAAATAATAAGAAATACTACATAACAACACCTATATATTATCCAAGTGGGGATTTTCATGTAGGAACATGTTATTGTACAATTATGGCAGATATTTTTGCAAGATATAAGAGATTAAGAGGTTATGATGTATTTTTTATGACAGGTACTGATGAGCATGGGCAAAAAATTGAAGAAAAGGCGAAAGCTAAAGGTATGACTCCTAAAGAATATGTAGATGATTTTGTAATAAGAGCAAAAGACTTGTGGAAAATATTAAAAATAAGTTATGATAAATATATGAGAACAACTGATGAGGATCATGTTAAAGCTGTTCAAAAAATATTTGAAAAACTTTATGAACAAGGTGATATATATAAGGGTGAATATAAAGGATTATATTGTACACCATGTGAATCGTTTTGGACACCAACTCAACTTGTTGATGGAAAATGTCCTGATTGTGGAAGAGAAGTAAAGGAA
Source organism: uncultured Clostridia bacterium (assembly GCA_944388585.1). Taxonomy (GTDB): domain Bacteria; phylum Bacillota; class Clostridia; order TANB77; family CAG-465; genus CAG-465. Next base: position 272,259 of record CALXJI010000002.1, on the reverse strand, counting down.
GTAAAAGAAGAAAGTTATTTCTTTAAATTATCTAAATATCAAGATAGATTATTAAAATATTATGAAGAACATCCTGAATTTTTAGAGCCAGAAAAAAGAAAAAATGAGATGCTTAAAAACTTTTTTGATAAAGGACTAGATGATCTATGTGTGACAAGAACAACTATAGACTGGGGAATAAAAGTTCCATTTGATCCTAAGCATACAGTTTATGTTTGGCTTGATGCATTAACAAACTATATAACAAAGCTTGGATATACAACTGAAAATGATGAGATGTTTGAAAAATATTGGCCTGCAGATATGCATTTGGTTGGAAAGGAAATATTTAGATTTCATGCCATAATATGGCCAGCAATATTAATGGCGTTAGATTTACCTTTACCAAAAAAAGTGTTTGGTCATGGATGGCTTGTAATTAACGGAAATAAAATAAGTAAATCATTTGGAAATTATAAAGATCCTAGAATTTATATAGAAAAAACAAGTGTAGATGCTTTAAGGTATTATTTAATGAAAGAAATTACTTTTGGTGAAGATGGAAATTTTTCAGAAGAATTGTTTGTTGAAAGAACAAATTCAGATTTATCTAATGATTTAGGGAATTTAGTTAGTAGAGTAACTACAATGGTAGAAAAATATAATAATGGTGTTATTGTAAAAGAGGAATTACCATTACAAGATATAGATGCAGACTTAATAGATGTAGCAAGTAAAACTGTTGAAAATGTTGAAAAGTATATGGATAATTTAAAACTAAATGAAGCTATTCAAGAAATATGGAAATTAGTATCTAAGGCAAATAAATATATAGATTTAAGTACACCATGGATTCTTGCAAAAGAAGGAAAAACACAAAGACTAAATCAAGTACTATATAATTTAGTAGAGTGTATAAGAATAATTGCAATACCACTACAGATGTGCTTTGTAGATACTCCTCAAAAAATATTTGATCAAATTGGAGTATCTAAAGAGGAAACTTCATGGGATACAGCAAAAGAATTTGGAGTGTTAAAAGATGATACAAAAGTTAAAAAAGGAGAAATATTATTTCCAAGAATTGAAATGACACAAGATTTATTTAAAGTAGAAGAAACTGTAAATGAAGATAATAAAAATATAATTACAATTGATGAGTTAGATAAAGTAGAATTAAAAGTAGGACAAATAAAAGAAGTAGAAAGAGTTGAAAAATCTAAAAAATTATATAAATTACAAGTAGACGTTGGAGAGAAGTTTACAAGAACAATTGTATCAGGAATTGTACCATACTATACAGAAGAAGAATTACTAGGAAAGCAAGTCGTTGTAGTTACTAATTTAAAACCCGCAAAATTATGTGGTATAGAGTCTAATGGAATGCTACTTGCAGCGGGAGATAAAGATGTGGTAAAATTATTAATATTAGATAATAACAATGGTACACTAGAAAATGGAGCTAACATACACTAATTATGTATGTTTAGATATGTTATAGGAGGTAAACAAAAGATATGAGTGAAAACAAGGAAGAATTAGAAAAAAAGACTACTGATGATGTAAATCAAGTAGAGTCAGTGGGAGAAAAGAAACAAGAAGATCCAAAAGTAGAAGAAAAACCAAAAGACGAAATAGTTAAAGATAGTGAAGAATATTATGATGAGCTAGATTATCAAGAAAAAGATCAAGCAGAAAAAGTAAAAGCTAAAACAAGAAGTATATTAAGAGAAGTTTTGGATTGGGTATTATGTTTTGTACTTGCATATATAGTATATTTAAATATAAATTATTTTATTGGTTCTGTAGCAGGTGTAAAACAACAATCTATGTATCCTACAGTTATAGATGGAGAAAGAGTATTAGTTGTAAGACCATGGCTTACTTTTAGTGATTTGGAATATGGAGATATAGTTACATTTGAAGCACCTATAGAACATAAGTTATATATTGATACAGAAGATAATTTACCTATAGCTCAATATGAGCAATATACAGGACTTACTCAATTTTTATATAAATTTATGAATGTAAATAAAGTAAATTATATAAAAAGAGTTATAGGTGTTGCAGGAGATCATATTGAGATAAAAGATGGAGCAGTATATAGAAATGGTGAAAAGTTAGACGAGCCATACATTAGAACATCTGTTACTTCCCCACAAGAAGAAAAATATTCAGATGTTATTGTACCAGAAGGAACAGTATATTTAATGGGAGATAATAGAGATTCTAGTTTAGATTCTAGATCATTTGGATGTGTTCCGTTAGAGAGAGTAAATGGTTGTGTTGTGTGTAGAGTATGGCCATTAAATAAAATTGGTGGAATAGATTAAAGGAGATAGAAGATATGTTTGAAAATATTGTTGGACATGAAAGACAAAAAGAGATTTTAGCTAAAAATATTGAAAAGAACAGTATTTCTCATGCATATCTTTTTTTGGGCCAAGAAGGAATTGGAAAATTTAAATTTGCATGTGAATTTGCTAAGGTTTTATTGAATACAAATAATTTAAATAATAATCCAGATTTTAAAGTGATTAGAAAAAGAGAAGATAAAAAAGATATACTTGTTGAACAAATAAGAAAAGAACTTATAGATGATATATATATAGTCCCAGCTACTGGAGAAAGAAAAGTATATATAATAGATGATGCACATCAGTTAAATATAGCAGCTCAAAATACACTTTTAAAAACATTAGAAGAGCCACCAAGATATATTACTATAATACTTGTAGCATCAAATTCTAGTTCATTTTTAGCAACAATACTTTCTAGGGTTAATCAAATTCCATTTGAAGGAATATCAAAAAATATAGTTAATAACTATTTATTAAGCACTTTTAATACTACTTTAGATGATAATATTTTAGAATATATAGATGGATCTATAGGAAAAGCATTAAATATAATTAATAATAATTTAACACAAAAATATAAAAATATAGAAAAGTTGTATGAAATTATAAGTAGTAAAGATATATTGGAAGTCTTAAAATATGTATCGAATGTAAACTTTGATGATGATTTATTAGATTATTTAGAGTTTATTCTATATAAAAGAGACAAATACAATTGTATAAAAATAATAGAAAATGCAAAAAACAGGTTAAAATTTAACGGAAATTATGATATAATAATAGACAGTATGTTACTAAGATTAATAGATAACATTTAGGAGGAAAAAATGAAGAAAGTAGGAATAAGATTTAAAAAAACAGGAAAACTTTCTTATTATACATTTGATGGTGAAACAATAAATCTTTCCGATAGTGTTGTAGTAGATACAGAAAAAGGTGAAGAAATAGGTGTTGTTGCTAAAGTACTTGAACTAGAAGAAAATGAAGAATTAGAGAAAGTAAAAAGATTAGCAACAGAAGAAGACTTTGAAAATCAAAGGCTAATGGATGATAAAGCTAAAGAAGCTTTAAGTTTTTGCAAAGAGCAGGTCAAAAAACTTGATTTAGATATGAAATTACTTTCTGCTGAATATACTTTAGATGGAACTAAGCTTACTATTTATTTTGTCTCAGAAGAAAGAGTTGATTTTAGGGAATTAGTAAAGATAATTGCTTCTAAATACAAAGCGAGAATTGAATTAAGACAAATCGGACCAAGAGATGAAGCAAAGGAGTATCCTACACTTGGAATGTGTGGAAAAGAAATTTGCTGTAGAACACATCTTCAAAGTTTTGAGCCTGTAACTATAAAAATGGCAAAAGAGCAAGGATTACAGATTAATATGTCAAAACTTTCTGGAGCATGTGGAAAATTGATGTGTTGCTTAAGGTATGAAGAGGAATTATATAAAGAAAATTTGAAAAAGCTTCCAAAAGTTGGAGAATTAGTAAAAGTAAAAGGTGAAAAAGAAAAAGGTAAAGTTACATCAGTGGATATTTTAAACTTAACTGTAAAAGTTAGGTTTGGACTTGAAGATGAAGATGAGGAAAGATATGAAACTTATCCAGCAGGAGATGTAAAGTGGACACCTAAAAATGTTAAGAAAGAAGAAAAAGCTGATGAGAGTGAAGAAATAGATATAGAAGAAATAGTTGAATAAATTATTAGGAGGTGAAAAATATGGCATATAGAATTTCAGATAAATGTATTGCTTGCGGAGCATGTGAAATGAACTGTCCGGTAGGAGCTATTTCTATGGGTGACGGTAAATATGAAATAGATAAAGAAAAATGTATTGAGTGTGGAACATGTGCAAGTGTTTGTCCAGTTGAGGCACCAGAACAAGATCAATAATTATATAAAGATAGCAAATTCGCTATCTTTTTTTGTACATTTATGGTATATATAATATAGGTGGTTGAAATGGATAGTAAAATACTATTAGAATATAGAGATAAGGAATCTGGACGTATAGATTGTGATAAACTTGAGAGTGAAAATCCTAAACTTACTACTTTTGATGAGGATAGAGGAACACCAAGAAGAGATAAAAAATGGATATTTTTTGATTATAAAAAGGTATTAGTTAGAAATGAATATATGAATAAAAACAATGTGTTATATACAACATATCAAGAGCTGGTTTTTGAAGAGCTAGCAAAACAAGTAAATTTTCCATGTGCACATTATGACATAGGAAAAAGAGGAGATAAGAATTGTGTACTTTCAGATAATATATTAGATACACCTGAAAATAAAGGACTATCTATGATGTCATTAAGAGAGCTAATGGATCAATTAAAAGATGTAGAGTATTATGAGAGTACTTACAATATAACTGATGCATTTAAGGCGATAGGTAATCATTGTAAGTGTATGGGACTAGATAAAAGTATACAAGAGAATGTAATGAAGAATTTTTGTAAAATGCAAGTATTAGATTGCTTTTTAAGTTCTTCTGATCGTCATGTTGAAAATATATCATTTATTTATGGTAAAGATAAAAATACAGGAAAAGATGTATTTAGACTTGCTCCTTTATATGATAATGAGCTATCTTGTGGAGTTGAAGAACCAAAAGAAAAAATGGAAGAATGTACAAATGATTTTATGCAAGCAAAATTAACAGCTAATTTACAAAATGTATTTGCAACAGTTCCAGAAAATGAGATGTCAGATGAATCTAAAAGGCGAAATAAAAATAATCCAACTGGGGCACTTCTAGAATTCTGCATGGATTTAGATGAAGATATAGAAGATTTTACTCAAGCTTGCTATGATAATTTAAATATGGCTCTTGCAATAAATAATGTAGAAAAGAGAATAGGTACAAAACTTCCTCAGCTGTATAAAGAATTTTTAGTTGGAAACTATATGGAAAGAAAAAGCATGATAGGAAAGACGATAGATGAATATTATAAATAAATATAATAGGAGGTTCGGTATGAAATTTAAAGTTTTTTGGAAAGATATAGAGTTTCTTGAGGTAGATAAAATTAACGATGTGTATTATTCTAGATTAATTGGTGAAAATATAGATAAAGTTATAGATGAAGGATATCCTGTTACATTTTTAATTAATATAAAAGTAATGGATAATGAGCTTCCAAAACTTATTCAAAGTAGACTTCCTAGTATAGAATATATTGAAGAGAAAATAAGTAAAAAAGATGATATAGAAAAAGCTATAATAGAATATATAAATAAAACAAAATGTAGACGTGTAACAGATTATTTAAGTATGGAAATAGAGGAGTAATCTTCTTTTTTACAAATATTAATAAAAATTAACGAATCAAATAGGTGTCAATAATTTTCAGAAATGTCATATAAAAAAGTGACATTTCTGAAAAATAAAATTTACTGTTTATATAGTGACATTATCATAAGTAATCACACAATTGCTGTATTTCAATTGACATAAGAATGATGATATGATATAATTAACTGGTATACATTGTAAATTTATCTAAGTATTAATATAATAAGGAGGAGTAGATTATGAGTAAAATTAAAAACATTAATCTAAAAGAGAATATTTTTAAAGGAGAGCTTATTAGAATTGATTATTTGATAGGTAAGTACTACAGAGAAAAATTATCACTAGTAGGATTAATGCTAGAAAGTTTACGGATATAGTTATGAACAGAATAAATTATTATTTTTAGAAACAACACTTCTTAAATCTTTTAGTTCAGATGTTAATGATTTAAAAATTCTTAATCAAAAAGCTGACGTGTATAAAAGTGATAATCACATAATTATATTATCTAAAAGCTTAATTTTAGTTAAAACAAAAGATAATTGTAAGTATTTAAAAGATTATGAAAAGGCATTAGAAATTATAAGAGATACTATTTTTAGAGAGGATACTAAAATTCAATCTATTAAATTTGAATTATCTACAGAAGAGTATATTAGAAAAATTATAGATATAAATAAATATTATAAAAATTTAAAGATTGAAAAATATCATAAAAAAATATATAACAATAAAAGAGATAATTATAATTCTTCTATGTTAAAAGAACAAGATGGAGAATTCATTTCAACTTGTTTTAATACAAAATATATTAATGAAGTCAAGGCATGCTATGTTAAAGAAGAGGACTTTTCTACTGCAGAATATTATGATAAAAAAATTGGAAGAGTAACAATAAATATACAAGTATATTATTCAAATCCCCAAAAGTTTTTAAAGAGCGATATTATAAAAGATATTAGTAATTTGAAGAAAAAATCTATTGAAATTCTTTTTAAATCTTTTAAAGATAAATATATTAAAAAATTATCTTAAGGTATAGAAGGCTTCTAAAGAGAAGTCTTTTTTTGTGATTATATGTTTCTCCATCCTTTTATATTATCATAATTTATAGTGACATTTCTGAAAAATAAAATTTACTACTTATATAGTGACATTATCACAAGTTAATCACATTAATGAATTGAGTAAATTGACATAATTATATAAAAAATGGTATAATTATATAGACTTATATTTTAAATAACTTTAAAATTAATATTTAAAAGAGGTGAAATATGAAAATTAAAATGTTGTACACTATTAAGTGGAAAGGCACAGAAGTTGGAAATGTTATTACTAATGATAAAAAAGAATATAAATATATACCAAATGTAGAAAATATAAAGAAATTAGCAAGACAAGGGATGCCCTGTACTTTAGTAATAAATCCACAAAGAGAATGGAAAAAAACATTACCAAAGTATATAACTAATAGATTAAAATTAAACACACCACAAAAAAGATTAATTACTGACTATTTTTCTATAGAAGAGATGGTATAATTTAAGTAATATTTTGAAGTCGCAAAAACTGCTATAAAAATAGCAGTTTTTTTATTACCCTCTTGAGTAAAATCTATGATATATATATTAGCGGGGTGAGACAAATGAAAGAAAATATTGAAGATTACAGAAAAGTTGGATTTATTAATTTAGATGAATATTTTCTAAATAATCCAGGTAATTTTACTTATCCATATTATATTGATGGATATGATGAGAAAAATTTTTGGACACAAGTTGGAAAGGAGGATAAAGAAAAGTTTATATATGTAAAACCAAGAGAAGGTAAAGAGGCAGAAGATATTTATAATGTATATTCAGAGCTTTTATATCAAGAAATGATGAAACAAGTTGGAATAAAAACAGCTAATTTTGATGCTTCATATTATGGTGGAAATGTAGCTACATTATCTGAAAATGTATTAGATGATTATGATGAAAATGAGTTTATTATTAATTCTTCAGAATTACTTTGTAGCAATAGATGTGGAAATGATAGTAGTATAGAAGATTTATTTAATACAATACATGACTATTGTGAATATGAGAATATAGATAAAAATCAAGAAGAAAAATGTTATAAAGACATACAAAAAGTATGTATTGCAGATATTTTTTTATTATCTACAGATAGATATATTAATGATCTAGATTTTATAGCTGGAAAAGATAATACAGGAAATAGTGTGTTAGAGCTTGCTCCTCTTTGCCATAATACATATGCACTTGGATCAAATTTTTCAAAAGATGAAATAATAGATATGCTAGATAATTGTGAGGATATGGAGCAAAGATTAGATTTATGTTATACAGATTTAGGAATACCAAATGAAAAAATAGACGATAATTATCTGTATTGGGAAGATAGCTTATATTATTTCATAGATAAAGATGAGGAATTGGAAGAATTTGCAAAATATTGTGCTCAAAGACTAAATATAGACGAAGCTATTTTAAATGTTGAGCAAAAAACTCAAAGTAAGATTCCAGAAGAGTATAAAGAGTTTGTAAGAGCAAGTTTTGATCAAAGATTTAGGGCACTATGTGATTGCTTAAATTTAGATTATTATGAACTAATGGATGAGAAATATTACGAGTATGAAATGGAGGAAAAATAATGATAATAGATGTTTTATGGAATAATATAAATATACTAAAAATTCAAAAGAAAAATAATTTATATATATCAAGTATATGTAGAGAAAACATAGGCAAAGTTAGAGAAAGTGGATTCCCAATATATTTTTTAAAGGATGTTTCTGTTGTATCAGATGAGTTACCAGATATAATAAGACATAGAATATCTAATATTAATAATATGAAGGGAAAATTAAAATTCAAAAATGATAATAGAGAAAATATAGAAGAGCAGATTTATGATTATATAAATAAAACTGAATGTAGACGACCAACAGATAAATTTAGCATTAAAATTCAGATATAGTAACAATATTAAACTTACTTAATATAATATTAAGTAAGTTAATATTGGAGGTAGAAATAGTGGATATAATAGATATGTCAGATAATTCTCTTGAAGAATTAAGAGGTAAAATTAATGATAATGAAAAATTAGTGCTTATAGATTTTTATGCTTTTTGGTGTGAACCTTGTATAATGCTAAATCCAATAATAGCAAGAATAGCAGATGAATATAGGGATAATTTGGAAGTATATAAAGTGGATGTGGATAAAAATCCAGAAGTCGCAGATGAATATAATATAACAAATATTCCTACAATAGTAGTTCAAAAGCAAGATCAAATACAAAATAATATTATTGGATATAGATCATATGAAGATTTACAAAAAACGCTAAAAGATTCAATAGAATAAAAACAAGTACTTGAAATATAAAAAATATTATGTTATACTAATTACATAATTTATATCAAAAGCAATGATCAAGAGGAGTAAGATAGAGGTTATCTGTAGAGAGAAAGACTCGTCGGCTGGAAGGTCTTTTAGAAAAACATATCTGAAGGTAGCTTGGGAGCTGGTGTGCTGAAGTAATAGATGTGTAGGTATACCCCGTTACAGTCGGTAAATCTGGAATTAAGTGCACATTTTTATGTGAATTAAGGTGGTACCGCGAATCACAGTCATTCGTCCTTAAGTTTAAGGATAAATGGCTGTTTTTTTATATAAAGAAAGGAGAGAATATTATGCTTAGAGATTTTGGGATATTTGTAGCACTCGTCTGTCTGTTAATTTCGTTAATAGTTGTACTAAATGCACGTTGGATAATACGTTGTATAGACAATAGTAAAGATTTAGAAAATAAAATGGTTGGAAAAATAAAGGTCGTCTCAACACTCGTGAGCATCATATCTTTGTATATATTAACTATTTTAATGAGATAGAAAAGGAGAGATAATATGGATAATAATTTTAATTATCAAAAAAGAGAAGGAGAAATATATAAAAACTGGGAAGAAAAAGGATATTTTAAATGTGAAATAAGAGAAGGGGAAAAACCTTTTGTAATATCAATGCCACCTCCTAATGTAACATCTAAACTTCATATTGGGCATGCACTTGTTGATGCTATACAAGATGTATTTATTAGATATCATAGATTAAAAGGTGAACCTACTTTATGGATTCCAGGAACAGATCATGCAAGTATTGCAACTGAAGTAAAAGTAGTTGAAAAATTAAAAAAAGAAGGAAAAACAAAAGCACAGCTTGGAAGAGAAGGATTTTTAAAAGAAGCTTGGGCTTGGAAAGAAAAGTATGGAGGAGAAATAACACAGCAAATTAGAAAACTTGGCTGTTCATGTGACTGGTCTAGAGAAAGATTTACTATGGATGAGGGATGCTCTAATGCAGTTCTTGAAGTATTTGAAAGACTATATAATAAAGGATTAATTTATAAAGGAAAAAGGATAGTTAACTGGTGTCCTTCTTGTAAGACTCCTATTTCAGACACAGAAGTTGAATATGAAGAAGTGCCATCATCACTTTGGTATATTAAATATCCACTTGAAAATAGTGATGAGTATTTAACAGTTGCTACAACAAGACCTGAAACAATGCTTGGAGATACAGCGGTAGCGGTTGCTCCAGATGATGAAAGATATAAAAAGTATGTAGGAAAAAGAGTTTATCTACCAATTGTTGGAAAATATATACCTGTTATTGCAGATAGATATGTAGAAAAGGAATTTGGTACAGGTGTAGTTAAAATGACACCAGCACATGATCCTAATGATTATAAAGTTGGAGAAAGACATAACCTTGAAATTATAAACATATTAAATGATGATGCAACATTAAATGAAAATGCTGGAAAATATCAAGGAATGACAACAATAGAAGCTAGAGAAAAAATAGTAGAGGAACTAAAAGAACAAGGATATTTAGTAAAAATTGAACCTTATACACATAATGTAGGAAGTTGTTATAGATGTCATACAACTATTGAACCATATATTTCAAATCAATGGTTTGTACGTATGAAAGATTTGGTAAAGCCAGCAATAGAAGCTGTTAAAAATGATGAAACAATGTTTGTTCCAAAAAGATTTGAGAAAATGTACTTTAACTGGATGGAAAATATTGAGGATTGGTGTATTTCAAGACAGCTTTGGTGGGGACATAGAATACCAGCATATTATTGTGACAAATGCGATAAGATTACTGTATCTAAAACACCTGTTACTACTTGTGAGTGTGGTGGGCATTTAACTCAAGACGAAGATACATTAGATACATGGTTTTCATCTGCATTATGGCCATTTTCTATACTCGGCTGGCCAAATAAAACAAAAGATTTAGAATATTTCTATCCAAATTCAATGCTTGTTACAGGATATGACATTATAACTTTCTGGGTAAGTAAAATGATTTTTTCAGGTATAGAATATATGGGAGAAGTACCTTTTAAACATGTATTTATTAATGGACTTGTTAGAGATGCTAAAGGAAGAAAAATGTCAAAATCTCTTGGAAATGGTGTCGATCCATTAGATATAATTAGAGATTATGGAACAGATGCATTAAGACTTTCATTAATACAAAACATTACTCCTGGGAATGATGTAAGATATATCCCAGAAAAAGTTGAAGCTTCAAGAAATTTTGTAAATAAATTGTGGAATGCAGCAAGATTTGCAAATAATTATATTAAAGATTTAGATATAGATAAACCAGAAATGCTAATGCCAGAAGATAAATGGATTCTTACTAAATTATCTAATACAATAAAAAATGTTGAGCAAAATATGGATAACTTTGAAATTGGTATAGCTGTTCAACTTGTTTATGATTTTATCTGGAATGATATATGTGATTGGTATATTGAAATGATAAAACCAAGATTATATGATAAGGAAAATAAATCATATAAGACAGCTATATGGACTTTAAATTATATATTAATAGCAGCAACAAAAATGCTACATCCATTTATGCCATTTGTAACCGAAGAAGTATATCTAAATTTAAAATCTCAAAAAGAATCTATTATGCTTGCTTTATGGCCAAAAGCAGAGTATGAGTTTAAAGATGAAGAAAAGGCAGTAGATGTAATCAATAACATGATTAGACAAATACGTAATGCAAGAGCTAATATGAATATTACTGGTTCTAAAAAGACATCTGCACAAGTTGTACTTGAAAAAGGCAAATTTGAAGAAATATTTAAAGAGGCACAAGAGTACTTTAAAAAACTTGCATATATAGAAAATATTGAATATTTAGATAATATAGATGATGCTAATACAAAATATGTAGCGTTACATGATGAAAAAATAAATGTATTTTTAAATATGTCTGATGCTATAGATTTAGATGCAGAAATTGAAAAACTTGAAAAAGAAAAACAAACAGCTACATCTGAATTAAAAAGAGCACAAGGGATGCTAAAAAATGAAAATTTTGTAAATAAAGCACCAGAAAAATTAATACAAGCAGAAAAAGAAAAAGTAGAAAAATATACAGATTTGCTAGAAAAAATAGAATCAAGACTTAATGAATTAAAGTAAATAGTAAAGGATGGTAGAATACAAAACTACCATCTTTTTTCATTGACTCAAAAGTATGCATGTGATATAATTTTAAGTATATTAAGGAGAATTGATTATGAAAAAATTATTATATATTTTTATGATATTTGCATTAGTACTTTGCACATGTAGCAATGTGTTAATTGCTGCAGTACCTCCAAGACTTGGTGTTGCATCTCCAAGTTCTGGAACAGTAGAAGTAGGAGGAACAATTAGATATACAGTTAATATATATAATAATGCTACAAATGTAACACTTAATGCAAGTCATATTAGGGTTTCTGGTGTAAGTGCAAATATTAGTGTGGAAGGATCAGGAAATACGCAAAGAACAATAGTACTAACTAATATACAAGGAAGTGTTGGAGCTAGAGGCTATATTTCATATATTGCTGCTGGAGTTGCAACAAATGAAGCAGGTGGAAATATGGAGATGAACTTTAATACTACATCATTTACTATAGTTGCTACACAAAGTACAACTCCAGAGCCACCACAAAATAATAATAATACAAACAACAATAACAACAATAATAATTATAATAACAACAATAATAACAATTATTTGCCACCAAATATAATAGATGAGCCAACGCAAGAAACACCACAAGAAGAGGAAAAAGAAGATAAGCAAGAGCCAACAATGCAAATAGGTGCATTATCTAATACAACTATTCAAAAGGGAGACACAATTTCTTTTGATATAACATATAATGATGAAACAGAAATGGGAGAAATTACATTAAATAACAATGATATTACTTTATATGGATTTACAGCTGATGTACAAATATCTGGTGATGGTAATACAAGAAAAGTTACTCTTTCTAATGTACAAGGTAATTTAGGAGGACTTAAATATGTTAAAATAGCTTCAAATACGGCAAAAGATAAAGCTGGAAATTTAGTTACACGCGATGGTCAGACATCTATGTTTAAAGTAATTGATTCAGATACAAAAAATAATCCAGATGACTGGATAGAAAATCCAAATACAGGAAGATAAGCTTAAATGAGCTTATCTTTTTTTATATGATTTTACATAATTTGAAAAATATCAAGAAAAGTGATATAATATAAGTATAATATATATTTTAAATTTAAATTTTAAATAAAAGAAAGGGTGTAAATGTATGAAAAGTTTTATAGGAGGAATTATAGTATTAATAATTGTAGGAATTGTATTTTTAGGAGTAACAAAGGGTTTTAAACAAATAGAGCCAACATATTATTATGCTAATTCTTTAAGAGCAGAGAATTTAATAGATTAAAAAAATTAAATAGACCTTACATTTGAAAGGTTTATTTTTTTATCTTTTTTATATAATAAAATTTAAGTTGTTGTATAGTAATCGCTTAAAAAACAGAAATTAAATTACAAGCATATCATTTTACATAATTTTATTAATTATGTTATTAAAAAAATTTAATATCTATTTAAATTTCATTTTTAAAAATATTTTATGCGATTGCCATAAAGCTGTTGAATTTTATGTAAATTAATGGTATAATATAAGTATAAATCTTATATTATAACCTAAACTCAATATAAGTTTCATTTATGTGTCATAATTACTATTTATTTAGTATAAAAGATTACATAATTTGAAAAAAGTGTTGAAATATGGTATAATATAAGTATATAAAGATTATGTAATTTTAATACAAATGTATTAAATGATTTAAAGTGAGAAATATGAGAAATCTGGCTAAGAAAGGAGAGCTAGGTTATTTACTTTTGCATTTAATGTGTTGTACTGAATTTACTAGGTTGCTTTATAAGCATCGTGGATAGGCATAAATAAAAATAAAAAAAGAAAGGATGAAAAAAGTCATGAAAAAATTATTAAAAAATGAAAAAACAAAAGAAAATTTAAAAATTTGGGGTGCAGCAATAGGGGGAATGTTAGCAGCTAGTTTTATACATCTGGAGTTTATAATTGCAACATTAGTTGTAATTATAGCATTTATAGCTACAAAAAAGTTAAAAAATTTAAAAAGAGCAATTATAGTAGTACTAGTAGCGATACTAGTTACAATTGCTAGTGTAGCGTTTCATACCCAATTTTGCTTAAGAAAAAATGAGGTTGCAGATAATGTACCTCAAATAACAGAAGAAGAAACTACACAAGAAGAGGTTGAAGATCAACCGGAGAAAGAAGTTGTAGAAGAAGCAGAGGAGAATGAGTCAGCAGTTCGGATATAATTACATCACAGAAGAGCAAAGGGAAGAATCACAAACATTAAAAGACAAAATATCTTTTAATGGTGGTTCTTCAAAAGCACCACAAGATAACAGTAAAAACAGTACAAAAGGTGCAGAATATTCTGACTTTGGTGGAGAAAGCAACGTAGATAATACAGAAGTAACTCAAGCAAAAGAAGACGGAAAAGAAGTTACTTCTTATGAAAATCCAAAAGATCCATCAGAGGATCCAATGTATTCAATAGAAACACCAGCTACTGAAGAAGAAAAAGCTGAAGCTAACAACGAAGGAGGATCACAATTAAATGATTCAAATTCATTAAAAGATGCTTTAGAGCATTCAGAAGAAGCTGAAGTTGAAAAAGTTGAAGACAACAGCAGCAAAGTTGAAACAAACAACAAAGTTGAGACAAACAACAAAGTTGAAAACAACAGCAACAAAGTTGAAGACAACAGCAGCAAAGTTGAAAGCAACAGCAACAAAGTTGAAAACAACAGCAACAAAGTTGAAAACAACAGCAACAAAGTTGAAAACAACAGCAACAAAGTTGAAGACAACAGCAACAAAGTTGAGCCATTATCTGTAAAAGCAGTTGATGGCTATTCAACATACATCAATTCTTCAATTCAATTCAAAATCACTGGAGGAAATGACATAACAATTGAAGGATTAGAAGGAATAGACTATAGCTATACAAATGGAGTGCTTACTGTTAATACACCAAGTGAAGCAACAGTAATACCAGTTTGCATAAGCTCAAATGGAAACTCAATGACTTTTACAATAACAGTTAATGGCATCATAGGTTAGTCATTAGAGTTGTAAGTAACTTTGTAAAAAGATTCTACTACACATTGGATCACATTCATTATATAATTTTAGTTATATATGGAGTGATAATGCAAAAGGTAATTAGTAAAGAAAAGTGGTTTGTATTATATAATCTTAGTTTTACGTAAGTATTACAAAAGGTTATATAAAAAATATTACTAATTATTTGAATCTTAGGGCTTATCGGAGGTACCCAAATATTATTACAATTTACTTAAATTGTTTTAAGATAAGTTCAAGACATTATATGCTAGAAAATTGTATTGCTGGAATGAAACAAATGTCTGAGATTCAATGTGTAATTAATTATATAAATTTATATAATTAATTTTTTTTTGCCTTTTTTAGGCATAAAAATACCACTCCCGAAGGAGTGGCTGAAAAAAAATTATTAAAAAGGATTACTCCAAATGTATTGCTACATTGAAGTAAGCAGACCGGATTCGAACCGACTCACCGTATAAAACGAGCTCTTCCTTTGAGCTTACTGCAATTATATTATAACATGTATTTTTTTAGATTTCAAGTCTATTGAATAATATGATATAATATTTTTGGTGTTTTTTTATGTATAAAAATTGTAGATTGTGTCCACGTGATTGTGGAATAGATAGAACTAAATATACTGGTGTTTGTGGTGCATCATCTAAAATAAAAGTGGCACTAGTATCAACACATAATTTTGAAGAACCTTGTATAAGTGGCAAAAATGGTTCTGGAACAGTATTTTTTTCAAATTGTAATTTAAGATGTGTATATTGTCAAAACTTTAAAATATCTAGAAATGGTTTTGGAAAAGAAATAAGTATTAAAAGACTTTCTGAAATATTCTTAGAGCAACAGAAAAGGGGTGTAAATAACATTAATCTTGTTACACCTACATGTTATGTGGATAGCATAATAAAAGCTCTTAAAATGGCAAAATCAAAAGGACTTGTAATACCAATAGTATATAACTCTAGTGGATATGAAAAAGTTGAGACTATTAAAAAATTAGATGGACTAATTGATGTATATTTACCAGATTTTAAATATGCAACAAATAGACTATCTAAAAAGTATTCTGGTGTAAATAACTATGTTGAGTCAGCTATAAGCTCAATTTCTGAAATGATAAGACAAGTTGGAAAACCAGTATTCAATAATAAGGGAATTATTACTAAAGGAGTAATAATTCGTCATATGATATTACCAAATAATATATTAAATAGTAAAATGGTATTAAAAAAGATAAAAGAAAAATTTAGTGATGATGCTTTAGTAAGTGTTATGGCACAGTATTTTCCGGCAGGAGATGCAAATAAATATCCTGAGATAAATAGAAAAATAACTAAAGACGAATTAAAAGAAATAGAAGATTATTTAACAGAATTAGATATTAATAATGGATATATGCAAGATCTTGGTGAACATGAAGAAGAATATGTTCCAGATTTTGACTTATCTAATATATAGTATAATTTTGTAATCACCTCATATAGTGTAGTATGAGGTGATGTTTTTTGGTGCTTTTTACAAAAATGCAAGGCTGTGGTAATGATTACGTATATATAAATAATGATGTTGAGAATATAGTAGATATGTCTTCGTTTACTAAATTTGTATCAAATAGAAATTTTGGTATTGGTTCTGATGGATGTATATTTATTTCTAAGTCTAATAATGCAGATATTGAGTTTAGAATATTTAATCCAGATGGTAGTGAGGCATCTATGTGTGGAAATGGAATAAGGTGCGTTGCAAAATATGCATATGAAAAAGGTATTGTAAAAAAGAAGAGAATGAAGATACAAACAAATTCTGGAATTAAAGATGTTGAAATTTATGTAGAAGATAATGTTGTAAAAAATATAAAAGTAAATATGGGAGTACCTATTTTCGATACTAAAAAAATTGAAATAGATTATCCTAAAGATGTAGTAATAAATGAAAGATTTTTAGTAGAAGATAAAGAGCTATACTTTACATGCTTATCTGTTGGAAATATACATACAGTTGTTTTTGTTCAAGATGTGGATAATGTAGATATAGAAAAATATGGAAAAGCAATAGAAAACATGAATATTTTTAAAGATAGAACAAATGTAGAGTTTGTAGAAATAATAGATAGAGAAAATATTAAAGTAAGAGTTTGGGAAAGAGGCGTAGGAGAAACTTTAGCTTGTGGTACTGGAGCTACTGCATCAGTTATAGCAGGATATTTAAATGGTGTTACAGAAAACATTTGTAATGTTAAACTAAAGGGTGGAGAATTAGAAATAGTATATAATGAGTTAAATAATGAGCTACATATGATTGGAACAGCTGAATTTGTATATGAAGGCAAACTATATGGTAACTTTACAAAGTATTGTTTAGAGTAGAAAATATCTACTCTTTTTTAGTTGAGAATTTATAATATATATTATATAATAAATTAGGTGATTATATATGGATTTTAGAAAAGAAATAGAAGAATATTCTCCTATAAATGAACAAGAAGAAAAAGATAAACAATTTATGCTAAAAGCAATTAACGATTTTGATGATGTATTAACAAGAGAAAATGAATGTATGCACTTTACATCATCAGCATTTGTTGTAAATAAAAAAAGAGATAAAGTATTAATGATATATCATAACATATATAATTCTTGGGGATGGACAGGTGGACATGTTGACGGTGAAACAGATTTTTTAGCTGTTGCAAAACGAGAAGTAGAAGAAGAAACAGGACTTCAAAATATTAAGGTTTTAAATGACGGTAAAATTATTTCAATTGATACATTACCAGTGCACGGACATGTTAAAAGAGGAAAATATGTAAGTGCCCATATTCATTTATCTATTGCATATTTATTTGAGGCGTATCAAGACGAAAATATTAGAATAAAGCCAGATGAAAATAGTAAGATTGGATGGCAAGATATAGAAAAAGCAGTAGAATTATCCACAGAGCCACATATGAAACCAGTGTACTCTAAAATAATAGACAAAGTAAATCAAATAAAATAAAAAGAGTTGTTTTTTAAAAAAAAAGATTATATAATATTTATATTAATAATTATTAAATTTGGAGGGAGCATATGGAAATAAGAGAAATCTTTGATACGATTGAAAGTGACCCTAACATGGATAAAGATCTTCAAAATGATATATTAGAGAAGATAAGTAATATAGCAAAAGCTGATCAGTTAGTAGACGGACTCGAAGAAAAAATAGAGGAGCATAAAGAAGAGTTAACTGAAAAAGAGCTTAAATATATAATAAATAAATGCATTTCATATAAGAGTGTTTTTTATAGATTTAGAAATGGTGGAATTGTAGATTATGATCAACTAAATGAGATAACTAATAGAATATTTGATCTCGAGGAAAGTATTAGAAAAAATGATTTCCATGTGTGGAAAGAAGAATTACTTGCATATAAAGGTTCAAAGCAAGATAAAGAAGAAGACAAAATGCTTAAAAATATGCTTATGGTAGTACCAGAAGAAACCAATGTTGTAGATAAAATTACTCGTATGTTTAAAAGAGCTATATGGAAAATGCAACAAAAAGCAAAACAAAATGTTGCTACAGATGAAGTAATAGAATTACCACAAAATACAAGTAATAATATAGACATAGAATTAAATTATGAAGAAGAAAAAAAGCAAATAAATGAGAATAAACAGGAGCAATAGCTTCTGTTTTTTAATGCATTTGACATATTATGTAAATAGTGATATAATTAAACTACATTTTATAGAGAATATTCAGAATTAATATACTGGATGATAAAGCTAATTCTTTGTATTATGTATATTTTTTTAGGAGGTAATGTGAAATGAAAAAAAGTTTGACATTAAAAAGAGAACAAAATAACTTAGCATCACAGAATGCTATAAAGGATGAGGAGTGCTACTTTTACGATGAGGACTATCCTCTTGTAATAAACCCTCAAATAAAAATTGAAAAAATATATGTAAAAAAAGAAGAAGGAGAAGAAGAGCCAAAAACATCATTTAAAAGTCTTATGCCAAGAACTGTAAGATTAGAGTTTGTAGAAAAAGATGAAGCAATGAAAAATAGACCGTTTGTTATGGACTTATACACAAGTTTAAGTTTAGAAGATCTAGAAAAAAGACTTAAGAGATGTAAAACAGAGCAGGAAATAGAAGATATTATTTAAATAGAAATGTAATGATCCGAGTGAATAACTCGGATTATATTTTACATAATTTGAAAAATTATCGAAAATATGGTATAATATAAGTGTATATTATATATATAATGGAGCGTAAGGCTTCAGGTAATGTGGAGAAAATTTTTGAAGCATATATTGTGCTACAATGTCTCCTTAATTTTCTGAGGTTGTTTATTATATATAAATTTAATGATATACAAAAGAAATGGGAGGTACTTATGAAAACAAACATTTTAAAAAAGGAGAATTTATTATATTATCTAGGAAGTGAGGTGAACTTTGGCTCTAGTAGATTTAGAAAATGCTTACAGAAAGCATATATGTCTGAATCTATTGATAAATACCTTGTTGGAAACAACGTTGTATTTAAACAAGGTTCAGGAAGAACAGTATATATTCCAAGAGATATCGTAGAAGATATAATAGGAATATCTATAGATCTTCCTAGATGTGTAGCATAAGATTCATCAAGCAATTAATTTTGCTTGATTTTTTATGCTTTATTATAGAATAAATTATAAAATTACTTATTTTAAACTATATTATCCTCATGAATTTGACATAATATTAAAAATATAGTATAATATTTATGTAAATTTAATATACGGCTTAAGTAAATAAAATTATTTTAAAGGAGGGATTGTTATGTGTAATAACGTAACAGCAAATATTTTAAAAAAAGAGGAGGTAAAAAGAAAGGAAAAAGACAAAATTAGTGATTGGCTAGAAAAAAGAAAGTGCATTAGAAAGAATATATATGCTAAAAAGATGAAAAGTGTTGAAAATGGTAATATAATTTATTCTAATGAACATCCTTTGTTATTACATAATGGTACAGAAGTACATGAAATAGGTATTGAAAATAGAAGAGGAAATTTTGAAACTGTATATGTTGTATATTCGTCATCTAATAGTGATATAAAAGAAATAAGAAGAATTAAAAGATATGCAAAAGATACAGTAGAAGAAATTGAGAAATTTTTAGAAAATTCAATGTCTATACAGCAATTATATAATATAGATTTAAATATAGAATAAACAGGATTAATTTCCTGTTTTTTCTTTTTGAATTTGTATGGTATAATATATATATTAATAATATAGAATAAAGTAGAAAGGTAAAATATGGAAAGATATCAACAAATAGAAAATAGTATTATTACTAAATATAGAAAAAGTATATATAAAAGGTTTAGAGAAGCTATTGATAGATATAAATTAATAGATGATGGAGATAGAATTTGTGTATGTATTTCTGGTGGAAAAGATTCAATGTTACTTGCTAAATGTATGCAAGAGTATCAACGTCATGGAGATAAAAAATTTGAACTTGAATTTGTTGTAATGGATCCAGGATATAGTAATAAAAATAGAGAAAAGATAGAGGAAAATGCTAAAATTTTAAATGTACCTATAAAAATAATAAACAAAAATATATTTGAAGTTTTAAATAAACAGACTTGGGGATCAGCTTGTTTTTTATGTGCTAAAATGAGAAGAGGGTGTTTATATAACATAGCAGAAAGTTTAAATTGTAATAAAATTGCACTTGGACATCATTATGATGATGTATTGGAGACAATGTTACTTAACATTTTTTATTCTGGTGAAATAAAAACAATGATGCCTAAAATTCATAGTGATAATTTTAATCTTGAGCTTATACGACCACTTTATTTGGTAAAAGAGCCAGATATTATTTCATGGAAAGAATATAATAAATTAGAGTTTTTAGATTGTGCTTGTAAAGTTACAGAAACTATAAAACAGCATGATGAAAATGCATCTAAAAGAAAAGCTATGAAAAATTTAATAGCAAAATTTAGAAAAGAGAGTGAATATATAGATAAAAGTATATTTCATAGTATGTCTAATGTAAATCTTAATTCTATGCTTGGTTGGAAAAAGGATGGAAAAGAATATAATTTTATGGATGATTATGATGATAAAAATAGTTATATGGAGTAAAATGTAGAATTTTATGATTTTTATTAAAAAAAAGATATGTAAAAACTTGTAATAGCTATATATTTATGATATAATAATATCCTTTTTGATGGGAGGCAACAGAGGGTGAAATTAGAGATAGTAACCAGTCCTATAGGAGCTGAACTTACTAGTATAAAATATAATTCTGAGGAAAGATTACATCAAGGTGAAAGTGTACTAGATAAAGAAGGAAAAGTGTTTTGGAAAAGACATGCTCCAGTATTATTTCCTATTGTAGGAAGTTTGAAAAATAACACTACATATATTGATGGAAAAAAATATCAAATGTCACAACATGGATTTGCGCGCGATATGGTGTTTGACATTGTAAACATATCAGAAAGGGAACATACATATGTTTTAAAATATAATGAAGATACTTTAAAAATGTATCCGTATAAATTTGAACTTTATATTAGTTATATTATTGAAGATAATAAATTAACAATAATATATAAAGTTAAGAATTTAGATATAAGACCTATATATTTTGGAATAGGTGGCCATCCAGCTTTTATAATTGATTTAAAGAATAATAAATATAAAGTAGAATTTGAAAATGCAGAAAATAATATAAAATTTAGTCAGTTAGATGCAGGGCTTATATCGTATAAAAACAATTATATCAATAATAGTTTAATGTCAAATAATAGATGCATTGAGATAAGAAAGGATACATTTTCGCATGACGCGATCATAATGAGTGGTTTGAGTTCAAGAAAATTAAGATTGTATGAGAATAATATAGAAAAACTGGAATTTGAGTTTGGGCAATTTAAGTATTTGTCGCTGTGGTCTAAGAAATATGCACCATTTTTGTGTATAGAACCATGGCAGACAACAGCTGATTATACTGATTCTAATCAAGATTTTATTTTAAAAAAGGATAATATAAAGTTAGAAGTAAATGGGGAATATAAATGCAGTTATTCTATAATATTTAAGTAATAAGATAGGCCTTTATTGTAATTAAAACGAAAGGCTTATTTTTTGTATAAAAAATGTACCATATTTTTTTATGGTACATTTAAATGAGGGTTGTTTATAAAAATAGTTGATGAAAAATGCCACTAAAAGTGGCACTTTTCTATTCAATAGGGATATATTTCTTTTCTTCGATTTCTTCATGTTTTTCTTTAGGAAATTCTAGAGTTAAAATACCGTTTTTAAATGATGCTTTAACATCAGTATCTTTAACATTATCTCCTACATAAAAGCTTCTAGAGCATTGTCCAGAATATCTTTCTTTACGAATATATCTTCCTTCTTCTTTTTCTTCATCAGAATTTGTTCTTTCTGCAGTTACTGTTAGGTAACCATTGTTGATTTCGATTTTTATATCTTCTTTTTCATATCCAGGTAAATCTACGTTTACAACGTAACTATCTTTTTTCTCTTTAATGTCTGTTCTCATAAGTTTTGTATCAACTCTTGAGAAAAATGGATCGTCAAAGATCTCGTCAAATAAATCAAAATCATTTCTTCTTCTAGGTATCATCATCATAAAAACCACTCCCTTTTAAATTATGTGTTGATAACCTAAGCACATAGTAAGTTTCTTTTCTTACTTACACTTATATTATATCACTAATTTTAGCACTGTCAATATGTGAGTGCTAAAAAACACAAAATTTTCACAATTCTTTTTTTTGAAAGTGAATCTAAAGGTATTATAAGTAGATAAACAAATAAATATACCTATTTAATTAATTTTAGCTAATAATTCATTTAATTTATCTGTTTTTTCAAAAGATAAATTAAGTTCTTCTCTACCAAAGTGTCCATAATGTGCTAATTCTTTATATATTGGTGATTGTAAATTTAAAGTAGTTATTATTCCTTCAGGTGTAAAGTCAAAAGTAGTGTTTATTGCTTTTAGTATCTTTTCTTCTGGTACGGTATTTGTATTATAAGTATTTATGTATATTGATACAGGTTTAGATACTCCTATTGCATATGAAAGTTGAATTTCACATTTTTTGGCAAGTCCTGCTTTTACTATATTTTTAGCTACATATCTTGCCATGTATGCAGCACTTCTATCTACTTTAGTAGGATCTTTTCCGCTAAAAGCACCACCACCATGTCTTGCATATCCACCATAAGTATCTACAATTATTTTTCTTCCAGTAAGACCACTATCACTTTCAGGCCCACCTATAACAAATCTACCTGTAGGATTAATATATATTTTAGTGTCTTTGTCTAATAGATTGTTTGGAATTACAGGTTTAATAATGTTATCATATACATCTTTTCTTAAATCTTCTATAGTTACATTATTTTTGTGCTGAGTAGAAACGACAACCGTGTCAATTCTTTTTGGAATATCATTTTCATATTCAACTGTAACTTGTGTTTTTCCATCAGGCATCAAATAATCTAATATATTATTTTTTCTTGTAAATTCTAATCTTTTAGCAAGTTTATGTGCAAGAGATATTGCAAGAGGCATTAGTTCTTCTGTTTCATCACATGCAAATCCAAACATAATTCCTTGATCGCCAGCACCTAAAGTAGAATTATCGTCTAGAGAAGAATTTACTCCCATAGCAATATCTCCAGATTGTTCTTGAATACCAAGTATTATTTTACAATTTTCAACATCAAATCCACTTCCTTTTGTAGAATACCCAATTTCTCTTAATGCTTTTTTTGCTATTTCTTTATAATCAAGTATTGCTTTTGTTGTTATTTCACCAAATATGAATATTGTATCTTTGGATATAGATACCTCACATGCAACTCTAGAGTTTTTATCTTGTGTAAGAGCTTCATCTAATATAGAATCAGAAATGTAATCGCATACCTTGTCTGGGTGTCCGCTTGTAACTGATTCTGAAGTAAATAAATATTTTGACATAGTATAATCCTCCTTATATTAATATTATTATGTTTGATATAAAAAAAGACTAGCAACGGTTTTGCTAGTCAAAAAAACTTATCTTTCGGCTAAACCGCAGGAATTAGCACCTTACAAAAAAGCAGGTTGCTGGACTTCATAGGGCCTGTCCCTCAGTCACTCTGGATAAGATATATAAATTGTAGACTAATTCTAACATAATATTTTATATAAGTCAATATCACTTGAAAAAATATTATGTATATTGTATAATTTATTTTGTCGTTAAAGAGGTAGTAAATTATGTTTGATGATAATTTTGTAATAGTGGATTTAGAAACAACAGGACTTAGTCCACAAAATAGTGAGATTATAGAAATAGGAGCAATAAAAGTAAAAAACAATAAAGTGGTAGATAAGATGGATGTGTTTGTGAGACCATCAAGACCACTTTCATATTTTACAACT
The DNA here is from genome assembly GCA_944388585.1 of uncultured Clostridia bacterium. GTDB lineage: Bacteria > Bacillota > Clostridia > TANB77 > CAG-465 > CAG-465. Next base: position 247,557 of record CALXJI010000002.1, on the reverse strand, counting down.
AAGCTTACAGGTATAACAAATGAAATGGTAGATGAAGGCTTATCTTTAAAAGAAGCTTTAAATGTATTTGTTGAATTCTCTGATGGTATGAGGCTTATGGCACATAATGCTAAATTTGATATGGGGTTTTTAGATACTTATATGAAAAAAGTATTTGGAACTGGTGCACCTAATAATGCATTAGATACACTTGCATTGTCTAGAATATTTGTAAAAGATGTGCCAAATCATAAACTTGGAACTCTTGCAAATTATTTTAATATAGACTATAGTGGTGCACATAGATCACTTAGAGATTGTGAAATAACACTTGGAGTGTATAATGAAATAAGAAAAATATATGAAGGAAGATAGGTGCAAAATGTGGATAATATAGGACTTAAAAGAGGATATTTAGAGCTTTTTTCTTATAATGAAAATTACGAAAAAATATATCAAGAAGAGAAGAGAGAATTAGAGAAAATATTAAAAGGAATGTATATAAAAATTGAACATGTTGGAAGCACAGCTATAAAAAATATTGTATCTAAACCAATAATAGATATACTTGTTGTATGTAATGATTTAGATGAATTTATAAAATTTGCAAAAGAAAAAATACAAAATGACACTTATACTATAAAAGAAGAAATGGTAAGAGAAGATGATTTTTTGATTAGAAAAGAGGAAAATGGTAAAGTAAAAGTTTTTATACATGTAGTACCAGCAACTTCTAAAAGAGTCAAAGATTATATTTTATTTAGAGATTATTTAAATGAAAATGAAGAAGAAGCAAAAAAATATGAAAAGCTAAAAAAATCTTTATATGAAAAATATAAAAATGATAGAAGAAAATATACACTTGGTAAAGAAGATTATATATCAAGCGTAATAAAAAAAGCAGAACAATATTACAAAAATAAAGAATATAGATAAATTCTATATTCTTTTTTAATTACAACAAAAACAGAAAAATAGTAATAGTAGAAGTAGTATTAATATAAAATTACCATTACAAAATAAATTACTTATACAATTACTAGAATTGTTCTGTTCGCTACAGCAACAATTATTCATATACTACCATCTCCTTAAATCATCATTTTCTTTGTTAAAACAAAGATACCAGTCCATACAATTTTTAGTATTATTTTTCTTCATATTATTCATTAAATCTATGTAATTATTAGGGGAAGGAATTATTGTAGAAAGTCCAGGCATCCAGTTTGCAGGCGTAGCTACATTATCTGAGTCTGTCATTTGTAGTGCATCTATTATTCTTAAAATTTCAGACATATTTCTACCATTTTCTGCTGGATAGATAAGTATACATCTTATTGTTTGAGATGGATCTATGAAAAATACATTTCTAACAGTAGATGTATTATTATTTACATCAAATAACATTCCATACATTTTAGCAATTTCTTTATTTATATCAGAAATTATTGGAAATGGAATAGAAATTCCAGTATTTTCTTCTATGTTTTTAATCCATGCAAGATGTGAAGGACAACTATCTACAGATAATCCTAGTAAACTACAGTTTCTTTTTTCAAATTCATCATTATATTTAGCAAATGATATTATTTCAGTTGTACAAACTGGTGTAAAATCATTTGGGTGAGAGAAAAATATAAGCCATTTTCCCATATAATCAGTAAGTTTTAAAGGACCAAATGTTGAGTCAGCTATAAATCTAGGAGCTTTTTGACCCAGCATAGGCATATTATTTCTTTTTTCTTCCATTTTTACTCCTCCTTGCTATATGTTATGAAAATATAGATTTTTTGTGATAGAAAAAATAAAAAAGTTGTTGGTTTAAACCCAACAACTTAAATAAATTTATATTATATATTCCCATCCTGGTTGCCAAGACTTTGTATTTCTCCAGTCATTTTTAATTGCTTCATTCCAAGTAAGGTTTTTTGTTAATACTTCAAAGGCGAGTTGAGGTGCGCGATGTGCAACTATACCTATTGTTTTACCAGAATAATTTTCTTTTATAAATTCAATAAAGTTTATGATTCTTTTTTCTACATCTTTTAATGATTCACCGTTTGGAAATGGTATATCTATATGGTCTTCATAAACTACTAGTTTCTTATCTTTTCCATCTAAATCACCATAATTACATTCTCTTAATCTTTTATCTTGAATGTGATTAACGTTAGGAAAAGCTAAATTTGCAGAATCTATTGCTCGTATTAAATCTGATGTAAATATTACATCAAAATGAGTATCCTTTCTTATCTGACCAAGTTTTATTGCTCTTTCTTTTCCTAAATCTGTAAGCTCAACTTGATTCCAGCCACTACATTTTCCCTCAATATTGTCTGATGTAGTACCATGAACAAAGTATATGATTTTAGTTTCCATTTTAATTCTCCTTTAATGATAAATATTATATCATTAATATTCTTTAAATAAAAGTATTTAAATTTTTATTATATAAACTTTTTATTTAAAAAAAAAAATAATTATAAAAATCAATATAAATTTTATAAAAAAATAAAATAAAAAAGCTTGAATATGTTTATTTTTCAAGCTTTTTTGTAATACAATTATATCATAAATAAAATTAGAAGAGAAGTATAACTTCAGCAACCTCGTTGTCTTCTTTTTTTGTATTATATCATAAATAAAATTAGCAGAGAAGTATAACAGTACACATGGACGAGAAAACCCCCCATTTATTATATCATAAATAAAATTAGAAGAGAAGTATAACATACATTCAACCAAATCCCATGTTAGATTATTATATCATAAATAAAGTTGGGAGAAAAATGTAATTATTTACCATGTACTTATTATATAAAATAATAATAAAATTAAATATTTAAATAAAAAAATGTGGTAAAATTTGGAAAAATCGTGGTTAATTGTAAAAAATAATAAAATAAGCATGAAAATGGACTAATTACATCGATTCTTAAAAAAATCTTAAAAATAGATGTATAATAGGGCTAACAGTTAATAAGGATCTAAAAATGTAGATATGAAAACTAATTCATAAGTCTATTCTATAAAGCAAGTTAATTTTTAGATCTATAATAAATTGTGGCTGAAAAAGGGGGTAGGTAATTTAAATATATGATAATTAATAAAGCTAAAAAAAGAATATAGAGTTAGCTATATTCTTTTTAAATGAAAACGGATAAAAATAATGTCAGTTAATCTTTAACGGTTATGTTATGGTAAAAATGTTTTAAGACTTCATCGTTAAAATAAGTGTCGTAAAATACATCAATTGAATTTTTAGGAGGAATGTTATTCCTTCTATCTTTTTGTCTAAGTGAAGCACCCGCAGAAAATAAAATGTCAAAACTTACTATAAAGACAAATATCCATGTAAGTATTTTACCAGTTTTATTAGGGATACTCTCTATTGTTCTAGATAAAAATGGATATATAAGTCGTACCCATATTACACCTAAAAAGCCCCAAAAAAAGCAATATATTAAACTTGTTCTATTACCTAGTATTCCTAGTGTGCTTGGTGTATAGTTCCAAGATATAGTTCCAAATACTAGTTCTTGAAAGACACTACATAACCATTCAAAGAGACCTCCTACTATAAAGGATCCTATATAAATATAAATGTTTTTCCATCCTGTCATCCTAACAAAACAAAGTGAAATTAAAACTGCCCCTACGCCATATACTGGATTTAATGGCTCTAATATTAAAGCAGTTCTATATTCAAAAAATCCATTTTTAAATATACACCAAACACACTCTACAACTACACCTGCAAAACAACCTATATAGAAAATCCAAAATAGTTTGTAAAAATTAAGTCCTTTTGCAAATGAGGTATTTTGTGTGTTTGTATTTTTTTCTATATTATTTTTCATAATTAACACCTACAATATATTTTATTGTATATTTGCAAAAAGTGCAATATTTTGTAATTTAAAATATAAATATTACTTATATTATAGAATGATTGCATATTATTAATTCTTAAAAATAAATAAATTATATAAATTTATTTTTATTGATTGATAAACTAAAATGTTCATGTTAAAATCTAATATGGAACATAGAATGGGGGATTTTTATGGAAGAAAATAATGTATCTAATATGATTGATGAACTAGTAAAAAAAGCAAAAGAAGCTGAAAAGGAGTATATGAAGCTTGATCAAGATACAATAGATAATATTGTAAAGCAAATGTCAATTGCAGCAAATGCTAAACATATGGAGCTTGCATGTCTTGCAGTTGAAGAAACTAAAAGAGGAGTGGTAGAAGATAAAGTAACAAAAAATATATTTGCTTCTGAGTATATTTATCATAATATAAAATATGATAAGACTGTTGGGGTAATAGATTATAACGAGCTTGAAGATTATGAACTTGTTGCAGAACCTGTTGGAATAATTGCAGGTGTTACACCAGTAACTAATCCTACTGCAACTACAATATTTAAATCATTAATTGCTGTAAAAACAAGAAATCCTATAATATTTGGATTCCATCCATCAGCACAAAAGTGTAGTGTAGAAGCAGCCAAGGTAGTACTAGATGCAGCTATAAAAGCAGGTGCACCAAAGTATTGTATACAATGGATAGAAAAACCATCAATAGATGCTACTAACGCATTAATGCATCATAAAGATGTAAAAATTATACTTGCAACAGGTGGATCTGGAATGGTAAAATCTGCTTATTCATGTGGAAAACCAGCTTTAGGTGTAGGACCTGGAAATGTACCATGTTATATACATAAGAGTGCTAAACTTAGAACATCAGTTACAGATTTAATTATGTCTAAGACTTTTGATAATGGTATGATTTGTGCATCAGAGCAATCTGTAATTGTAGATAAGGATATTAAGAATGAATTTGAAAATTTAATGAAAGAATATGGATGTCATTTTCTAAGTGAAAAAGAAAAACAAAAATTACAAGATTATATAATAGTTGAAAAAAATGGGACATTTGCAATTAATTCTTCAATAGTAGGTCAAAGTGCATATAAAATTGCTACAGATGCAGGAATTAAAGTAGATCCTAAAACAAAAATTTTAATAGCAAAAATTGATGGGGTAGGAGATGAGTATCCTTTATCTAAAGAAAAACTTAGTCCTATACTTGCATATTATGTTGTAAAAGATTATAACGAAGCATTTTCCATTGCATCTAAACTTTTAGAATATGGTGGACTTGGTCATTCTGCAGTAATACATGCAGAGGATAAAGACGTTATTCAAATGTTTGGTAATACAATGAAAGCTGGTAGAATTATAGTAAACTCTCCTTCTACACATGGTGCTATAGGTGATATATATAATACAAATTTACCATCACTTACTCTAGGATGTGGAACATTTGGTGGAAATTCTACAACATCTAATGTATCAGCTGTTAATTTAATTAATGTAAAAAGAATGGCAAGAAGGAGGGTTAATATGCAGTGGTTTAAAGTACCTAATAAAATTTTCTTTGAAAAGGGTTCTATAAAATATTTACAGGTTATGAGAGATATTTCTAGAGTATTTATTGTAACTGATCCTGCAATGGTAAAACTTGGATATGTAGATAAAATATTATATTATTTAAGAGAAAGAAGAAATAAAGTGCATTCATACATCTATAGTCAAGTAGAGCCAGATCCATCTTTTGATACTGTAAAAAGTGGTGTTGAGATGATGAATAAATTTGAGCCTGATTGCATTATAGCTTTAGGTGGTGGTAGTGCAATAGATGCAGCTAAAGGAATGTGGCTACTTTATGAGCAACCAGATGTAGACTTAGATGCAATGAAAAATAAATTTATGGATATAAGAAAAAGAGTATATAAAATAGAGGATTTAGGTAAAAAGGCTAAAATGGTAGCTATCCCTACAACTAGTGGAACAGGATCAGAGACAACTTCATTTGCTGTTATATCAGATAAAGTAAATAATATGAAATATCCACTTGCAGATTATGCTTTAGTTCCAACAGTTGCAATTGTTGATCCAGAGCTTGTATATTCATTACCAGCAAAAAGTGTTGCAGATACAGGGATGGATGTACTTACACATGCACTTGAAGCATATGTTTCTACAATGGCAAGTGATTATACAGATGGCCTTGCTGAAAAAGCAGCAGAACTTGTATTTAAATATTTAGTAAGATCATATAATGATTCATCAGATAAAGAGGCAAGAGAAAAAATGCATAATGCAAGTACTATAGCTGGTATGGCATTTTCAAATGCATTTTTGGGAATTAATCATTCACTTGCACATAAAATAGGTGCAGAATATCATGTACCACATGGTAGAGCAAATGCAATATTACTTCCATATGTTATAAAATATAACTCTATAATGCCAGATAAATTTGTATCATTCCCAAAATATGAGTATTTTGTAGCAGATAAAAGATATGCAGACATTGCAAAACGTCAAGGATTACCTGCTTCTACAACACAAGAGGGAGTGGATTCTTTAATTAAAGCAATACGTGGATTAATGAGTAATTTAAATATGTCAAAATCATTTAAAGAAGAAGGAATAGATGAAGAAGAATATATGAAAAAAGTTGATGAGCTAGCATATAAAGCATTCGAGGATCAATGTACAACAGCTAATCCAAAACTACCTTTAATTGAAGATTTAAAACAAATATTGATAGATGCATATTATGGAGAAAAGAAATAATATAAAAATAAAAGGACAATTAGATTTTTAATAATTGTCCTTTTTTAATAATAAATGTTTAATAGCTATGGATGTCTATATATCCTTGACTTGTACCTAATGTTAATTTATAATTTCTTCCTCTTAGAGATCCATATTCTAAATTACCTTGTATATTTTGATGTACTAAACTTACAAATTCGGATATATCACTACTATTAAATTCATCATTTATAGTACTTATAATATAAATTAATTCTTTTTCAATATTTGGATAATTAGAATTGTAGTACAGCTGAATATTTACATTATCAATATTTCCATTTTTATCTAGATAATAGCTAATTTTAGATGTCTTTTCTCCAACACTTTTTGAAAAAGTATACATTTTTTCATTTACTTTTTCACAAGTATAACCATATGAGGTAAGATTTTCTTGTAGTATATGTACTTCATTTGAAATAGTAGTTATATTTTGTGTGTTATTACTATATCCAATTACTAGATCTGCTATTGATATAAATAAGGCTATAACAAATACAATAACACTTCGTATAGCTATACGAAACAAAAAAGAGGTTTCTTTTTTATTATCTACATCACATATTCCGTCATATATTTTAGGTATTACCAATTTCTTTTTATTATCACATGTATATATTAAAGAATATTTATTTTCTTTAATTAATTTTGGATTTTTATATACTTCTTTTTTGTATAATTCAGTATCAAAGTATTTTTGAACAAATTCTTTCTTAGTATTTAGTCTAATTAAGGTTATTATTTTGTTCATGTTTAATGCTGTATTACTAGCGACAACACTTGAAGAATTACTTACATTTTTTAGCATGTTGGTAACTAAAGCGGTATCTATGATTAAATCTGTTCCTTTTACTTTATTAGATTTTTGTATTATTCCTTTAGTAATTTGTCCATCTTCAAATTTATATGAAGCCATAAGTGATGAGAGAAATTTCAAAAATTGATAGCTAAGTAAAATGTATAGTATTACTGGTATAAATGTTACAAATATAAAATTGTCATGTATAAAACTACTTACTATATTTAAAAACCAGCATAAAAATGTATGAAACATACATAGTAGTACTAAAGAGACACTAAACATAGATATTAGAGCTACAAACCACCAGATATATTTGTTAAATGCTTTAGTTTTTCTTTCAAATTTAAAAGATGGAAAAAATATATTTGATTTATTTTTATCGTTATCCATAATAGATTCTCCTTTATAATTATAAAATCAGTATATCAGAAAATTATAATTTATACAATTAAAAACTCACATGAAATTATCATGTGAGAAATGTTTTCTCTAAAGAAGTTGGATAATTTTTCCACTATATCCTTTTCTTACAGATACTTTTTCTTTTGAAATCCACATAATAGTTTTTGGTGAAAAACAATTTGTACTAATTCCAGTTTTTTGTATAATTCTACTAAGTATATCATCTGGATGATAGTCTACACTTAAAGTCATTTTTCCGATTTTTTTCTACTTCTTTCTCTATAGCTTTAGCTAAATTTTTTTCAAATTTTTGAGCATTTTCATTTGATGGTTTAGAATGTAATGCTAAATCTGCCCATAAAAGAGAAGCAAGCATTGTGTTTTCATCTTTTTCTCCAATATCATAATCTGCTATACTTATATTTGTAATCAGATCAGTCCACCATTTAGCAGCAATTTCGTTATATTTTTCCATAACATCAACCTCCTTAAAAATTTTTTATGGATTACTAATATAATACAATTAATATTATAACATAATTTACATAAAAAGTAAAATATTCTGCATTGTTATAGGTATTATAAGATCACACAAAGTAGTAAGATGACATAGTATATAAAGATAGTAAATGCTATCAGGGAGGTAAAATTTGAAAAAATATAAAATAAGTATATTACTTGTATTTACATTAGTAATACAAATGATATTTACTACTTGTTATGCAATATCTCCATCTAGTAATGTTATATATAATGGTATTGATGTTAGTGAATATCAAGGAAATATTAATTTTCAAAGTGTAAGAAATGCTGGAATAGATATAGTATATATTAGAAGTAGTGAGGGAACAAATTTTGTTGATCCATATTTTAGACAGAATTATAATAGAGCTAAAGAGGCAGGACTTAAAGTTGGATTTTATCACTATGTTACTGCAAGAAGTACACAGCAAGCAATTCAAGAAGCAGATTTTTTTGCTTCAGTTATAAATGGAACATCACCAGATTGTTTACTTGCTATGGACTTTGAATATTTTGGAGGATTAAGTAACAGTGAAGTGAATAGTATTTCAAGAACTTTTCTTCAAAGATTAGAGCAGGTTACAGGAAAAAGAGCTATGGTTTATAGTGATGCATATAATGCTGGAAATGTATTTGATTCATCTTTGTCTTCTTATCCATTATGGATAGCTGAATATGGTGTGTCAGAGCCTCAGCTTTATAGAAATTGGAGTACTTGGGTTGGATTTCAATATTCAGATACTGGAAGAGTTAGTGGAATAAATGCACAAGTTGATTTAGATAGATTTACTGATGGGGTATTACTTGATAATACGGATGCTATAAATAATACAGGAAACACGGTTTTACCACAAAATGACAATGCTCAAATTACTATAACTGTTCAAGCAGGGGATACATTAGCAGCTATTGCAAATAAATATGGTACAACTGTAGATAGCATAGTAAGTCTTAACAGCATACAAAATCCTAATCTTATATATGTTGGTCAAACATTAATAATACCTACTACACAAAATGCTTTTCAAAATTCAGAAAATAGCACAATATACTATACTGTAAAAGCTGGAGATACATTATCTAAAATAGCAGATGAGTATAATGTTACTGTTGAAAGTATTGCAAGAGAAAATAGTATATCTAATCCAAATGTAATATATGTAGGGCAAGTATTAAAAATAGAAACAGTAAGATATAATGTACATGCAACAGGAAAAGTAATTTACTTAGTAAAACCAGGAGATACATTGTCTCAAATAGCACAAACATATGGAACAACAGTAAATGAACTTGTAAGAATTAATGATATACAAAATCCAAATTTAATATATGTTGGAGAAAAAATAAGAATATAATTAAAAAAAGATAATAGTTAGTAAACCTAGCTATTATCTTCTTTTAATAACCCTATTTTATTAGCAATTTCTTTTTCCTTTTCTTTAAATAACTCCTTTGAATCTAATAAAATATTAATTTCTTTTATATAGTCGTTATATTTTTTATCTTTGTAATACATTTTAGCGTATCCATTAGTTTTTCCATATTTACTAGATAGTTTTTTATATGAATATTCAATTATATCATCAAGAGTTGGATTTTCAGCTTTGTGTTTATCTCTTTGGTATCTTAATGAACGTATTAGCATATTTTCTACAGATATTTCTCTATCAGCAGAAGATACTATTTTTCCATATATGCTTCTTGGCTCATATTCAAGACTTGCCCTATGATCTACTATTGCTTCATGTATAATTTTTTGATCATCTTTGCTGAAAAAACTTTTTATATTATTATCACTATCAAAAATTTGAGAAGACACAATTTCATGATTATCTGGATCTTTTTTATATCCAATATCATGATACATAGCAGTTGTATATACTATATTATAATTTACATCTAAGTTAAATTCTTGTATTATTTCAAAAGATCTATTTATAACATAGTTAATGTGAGATACATCATGACCACCAATATTTTTTTCGTATTTAGGTAAGATATTTTCTTGTAAATAATTATATAAATTTTTATCAATTAATTTAATATAGTCCATAAAATTTCCTCCTAAAATATTATAACATTTATAAAAGAAAAATAAAAGTTTTGCATAATATTTTATGAGTATTGTACTTTAAAAATAAATATGATATACTAAATATCATATTTAGAGTGAAGGTGGGAGATAAATGGATAAAGAAATGACTTTATACGAGGATTTACAATGGAGAGGACTTATAAAAGATTTAAGTAGTGAGGATTTAATAGATAAATTAAATAATGAAAAATTAACTTTTTATCTAGGAACTGATCCTACAGCAGATAGTTTACATATTGGCCATTACTCTACATTTCTTGTAGCAAAAAGACTACAAAAGGCAGGACATAACCCTATACTTCTTGTTGGAGGTGCAACAGGACTTGTTGGTGATCCAAGAGGAACAGGTGAAAGAGAAAAGGCTGATGCAAAAGTTATTCAAAGTAACTTTGAAAAATTAAAAGCACAAGTAGAAAGATTATTTGGAATTAAATGTGTTAATAATTATGATTGGTTTAAAGATGTTAATTATATAGACTTTTTAAGAGACTATGGTAAATATATTAATGTAAATTATATGATAAATAAAGATTTAGTAAAAAGACAGCTTGAAATAGGTATATCATATGCTGAATTTTCATACATGCTAATTCAAGGTGTGGATTTTAAACATTTACATGATAATTATGGAGTTACATTACAAATTGGTGGTTCAGATCAATGGGGAAATTTGACAACAGGTATAGAAATAATACGTAAGCTAACTGGTGAAGAAGTATATGCTTTTTCAATTCCTTTAGCAGTTGATTCTCAAGGAAAGAAAATGGGAAAATCTGAAGGAAATGCGGTATGGCTAGATATAAATAAAACATCTGCTTATGAATTATATCAATATTTATATAATTTAGAAGATAGCATGATGGAGGCATATTTAAAAAGATTTACTTTTCTTGGTAAAAGTGAAATAGAAGAAATAATGAAAAAACACTTAGAAGCTCCTGAAAAAAGAATTGCACAAGAGACACTTGCTCATGAAGTTGTACGTGATATTCACGGAGAAGAAGAATATCAAAAAGCGGTTGAAATTAGTAGAGCTTTATTTAGTGGTGATATTAAAAAATTGCCTGCTGATCAAATAGGAAAAATATTTTCAAAAGTTGATCATGTTGACATTAAAGAGGAAGAAAATATTGTAGATTTTCTTGTGAATGGTAAAATATGTTCAAGTAAAAGAGAGGCAAGAGAATTTATTAACTCTGGAAGTATATATGTAAATGGAGATAAAGTAGACTCTTTAGAATATAATGTTGGTAGAGAAAATGCTTTAGATAATAAATACGTAGTTATACGTAAAGGAAAGAAAAAATATTTCTTGGGTGAATTTATAGATGAGTAGTAAAAAGTTATATACTTTAGGAGAAGAAATCTCTAATTCTATAACTCATGGTATAGGCTCATTACTTTCTATAGCTGCCCTTGTTATAATGGTTGTTGTAGCTGCAATACATCATAATACTATTGGTGTAGTAACCTCTGCTATATTTGGAGCAAGTTTAATAATTTTATACACAATGTCCACATTATATCATGCTATTAGTAATGAAAAGGCAAAAAAGGTATTAAAAGTTTTTGATCATTGTACTATATATTTACTTATTGCTGGATCTTATACTCCTTTTACACTTGTTGCATTAAGAAGTATAAATTCTGCAAAAGCATGGGTTATTTTTTCAATAGTTTGGGCAATAGCTGTTTTTGGAATAGTAATGTATGCATTTTTTAAAAATAGGTTTAAGGTATTAAATATAGTATCATATATTGTTATGGGATGGGTAGTATTAATAGCACTTCCTGAGATAATACAATTTTTTAAAGTAAATAATGCTATGGCAGGATTTTATTTACTACTAGCAGGGGGATTATCTTATACATTAGGAGTTATATTTTATGCATTACAGAAGAAAAATTTGAGATATTTTCATACCATATGGCATTTATTTGTTTTGAGTGGATCAATATGTCATTTCTTATCTGTAACATTATTTGTACTTTAAAAGTAGATTATAGCATAAATTAAATTTTTTTAGATAAAAAACTTTACTCTAAAAATAATTTATGCTATAATACTACTGTGATGGCCCCTTGGTCAAGCGGTTAAGACGCGACCCTCTCAAGGTCGAATCATGGGTTCGATTCCCGTAGGGGTCACCATTTTAGATGAAAAAGATTAACTTTTTCATCTTTTTTTTTAATAAATTTCCGTCTGTGTCTAATGTAAACAACTTAAAAAATAATTACATCGCTTTTTTCTTAAGTTGCTGACATTGAGTTAGCTGTTGGATTGTTATTACAAAATTAAGAGTAGATATTGTATAATATTTATTTTTAATTCATAGGAATAATTTTTATAAATTGTAAACATACTATTAACAAAAACTGTGTATATACACAAAAAAAGTAAATTTGCGATTGATTTATTTCATCTTTTAAGTTATACTATTAATGAAAACTGTGTATATACACAGAAAAAATAAATGGAGGTGTAAAATGGAGATAGCTAGAGATTTATATTTAACAAAATTAAAAAATAAAAAGCATAATAAACTAATCAAAATTATTACAGGACTTAGAAGATGTGGAAAGTCATATTTACTTGATCCGATATTTAAAAATTCATTGATAGCTGATGGAGTAAGAGAAGATCATATTATAAAAGTTGATTTAGATTCTATTGAAAATAGAGATTTAACAACGGATGGATTAAATTTGTATAATTATATAATGAATAAAATTAAAGATAATGAAATGTACTACATTCTTCTTGATGAAATTCAAAAAGTAAAAGATTTTGAGAGTGTGTTAAATAGTTTTTTAAGAAAAAATAATTTAGATGTATATGTGACAGGAAGTAATTCTAAATTTCTTTCTACAGATATTATTACAGAATTTAGAGGTAGAGGAGATGAAATTAGAGTTTATCCACTTTCGTTTTCTGAATTTTATAATGCATATGAGGACAAAAGGAGAGCATTAAAAGACTATATGACTTATGGAGGAATGCCATATACAGTGTATTTAAAAGATTCAGAAGAAAAAAGTCAATATTTAAATGATTTATTTAAAAATACTTACATAAATGATATTATTGAAAGAAATAAAATACAAAGAGAAGATATATTAGAAATTATTATTAATATGTTATCTTCTTCAGTAGGTTCTTTAACAAATCCAAAAAAATTGTGTGATACTTTTATAAGTAAGGGATATAATGATATAAATAGAAATACAATAAACTCTTATATGAACTATTTACAAGATGCATTTTTAATAAACAAAGTAGAAAGATATGATATAAAAGGAAAAAAATATATTACAACACCTTCTAAATATTATTTTACCGATGTTGGTTTGAGAAATGCAAGATTAAATTTTAGACAACAAGAAGAAGATCATTTAATGGAAAATATAATTTATAATGAATTGTTAGTCAGAGGATATAATGTTGATGTAGGAGTAATAGAACGATTTGAAAAAGATAGTACAGATAAAACGATAAGGAAACAATTAGAAGTGGATTTTGTTTGTAATCAATCAAGTAAAAGATATTATATTCAATCTGCTTTTGCAATACCAAATAAGGAAAAAATGGAACAAGAACAGAAATCTTTAATTAATATAGATGATAGTTTTAAAAAAATAATTATTGTTAAAGATGATATAAATCTTTGGAGAAATGAAGAGGGGATTTTAATAATAAGTTTAGAAGAATTTTTGTTAAATCCAAATAGTTTAGATTTATAGACATTGCTATAATATGTATTTACTATGATTGTTTCAAAATTAGTTTCGCTTTAAAAGGAATTAGAAAATAGATACAAAAGTTGTTTATTTTCATTATAAAATTTAATATAAATAATTTAATAAGATATTAAATATAAAAGGAGACATATAATGGATGGAATTTTTAAATGTAGAGAAAAAGTTACAGTACTTGATGTAGGACAAAACTATAAGATAACAGATAAAGGATATATACGTATTCTTCAAGAAACAGCAAATCTTGCTAGTAGTCAGGTAGGACATGGTATAGCAGATATTGAAAGAACAGGAACTACATGGGTAATTTTATATTGGAGACTTAAGGTATATAAAAGAGCAGGATATAATGATACTCTTGAAGTAAAAACATGGGCAAATTTTTATAATAAGATATATTCTTTAAGAGAATTTGAAGTGTATTGTAACAGTGAACTAATTGCTAAAGCATCTTCTAAATGGGTATTTGTAGATGCTAAAAATCATATGATTCATAAGATTACAGATGATATGATTAAAATATATAAACCATTAGAAAGACGTTTATTTGATACTGAATTAAATGAAAGAGTAAAGCTTCCAGAAAATTTAGAAGAAACATATACATACACCATAATGAAAAGAGATTTAGATGCAAATCATCATGTAAATAATTTATGCTTCTTAGATATAGCAATAGAATCTTTGCCAGAAACTATTATGGATAAGGAGTTTAATAATATATCTATTATATATAAAAAAGAGATGCTATATAAAGATATGATTTCATGTTATTACGAATTTAAAGATGAAAAACATATTGTATATATGTATAATAAAGAAAAAAATATATTAAATGGTGTAGTAATTTTTAGTAAAGAATAAAATAGCAAGAATTTAAATCTTGCTATTTTTGATATTCTTTTTTACTGATTTTAATTTTTTGGATTTTTTCTTAAATTTTATATAAAACAATATAGATAATATTAATATACATGATATTGTAATAATGATAGGATATCTATTATTATTAATCCATTTATTTAAACTAAAATCTAATTTTTTATTTAGTGTTATGTCACTTGTTTGTAATAACTCATTATCATAATATATGCTTATTTCTCCGATTTTTTGACCTACTTGTATATTTGAAGTAAGAGTTTGAGTACCGCTATATTCTATTTTTATTTTACTTTTATCTACGCTATCTAAATATTTAGTTATATTTGTATCACTATAAAATGTAACATTATCTTGTTTGCAATTTAAAGTATCAAGTTTTAAAATTTCTTCTCCTTGAGATATTATATTTTGCATTGAATAAGTATCTGATATATATTTATCTAAGCTTTCTGTATCTATAATATTATATGGTTCTGTAGAATACATATTAGCTCCTGTTACTATTGTAATTAATTCAACATTTTCATCATTAAAATAACTTGCAAGACATATACCAGCATCTTCTGTAGTTCCAGTTTTTCCACCTAATATGTAATTTAAATCAATACCATATCTTTTGGCAGATCTTGATATAGTGCTAGATACAGTCAGCTCTCCATCTGTAGTTGTATACTCTTTTAAACTTATTATTTCTTTTAGAGTGTTATTTTCAAGCACATATTTTAAAAGTTTTGCTAAATCTTCTATAGTAGAATAGTTGTCTTGATCATCTAAACCTGTAACATTACTAAAGTTTGTATTATTCATTTGAAGTTCATGAGCTTTTTTATTCATTTCAGCTATAAACTTATCACTATCATTAAATGTAATTTCACTAAGATATATTGCACTATCAGCACCTGATGGCACAAGCATTGTTGCAAGTAAATCGTAATATGTAAGTGTTTGGCCATCATATATGCCAGCTACAGCTAGTTCTGGATCTAGATTATTTGATATAAGAGAATAATCTATTATTATTTGTTCATTTAAATCATTAATATTTTCTATTGCTACAACAGCACTCATAAGTTTTGTAATACTTGCAATAGATATTTTTTCTTGTGTATTTTGACCGTATAGTAATTTTAAATCACTAGCTTGATATACACCGTAATTTGATGATATTATATCGTCTAAATTTTCGACACCTAAAATGGTATTTAAAATTAGATTAGAAAATATAAATATAATTAAAATTTTAGTTTTCATAATTAAAATTGTATCATATAAAATAAAAATTTCAATAAAAAAGTATATTATTTTTTTTATAACAGAAAATATTCTTAGGTGATAATATGATACAGATAACACATAGATATGAAATGCGTGATGGAATACCACAAATTGTTATATATGCTTATACTCCTGTAGAATATGAGTTTGCAGTAGACTTTGACACCATAAGAAAAAATGCTGTAAATACTGTTGGCAAAATACGTGAATATGTTCAAAATAAATTTTCAAATGTTAACAATTCAACAGTTATGCTAATAGTAAATGGAATTGTTATAGGAAGTGTAGCACTTACAAACTTATTAGCGACCAAATGATAAAAACCACTCTAGTAAAAGCTAGAGTGATTTTTTCTGTTATTTAACAAAGTTTTCGCAATTTCCTGTCTCAAAAAATTCTTTTATATTATCCATAGATACTTTACCAATTTTATCCAAAGCTTCTTTTGTGAAGAAAGCTTGGTGTGAAGTGATAACAACATTTGGCATTGTAAGTAGTACAGAAAGTTCTGTATTTCTATAATAAGAGTTAGACATATCATTTAAGAAGAAATCTTCTTCTTCATCAAATACATCAAGACCAAGTCCTCCTATTTTTCCTTTACCTAATGCGTCTATTAGATCGTCACTGTTTATTAATTTTCCTCTACTTGTATTAATAATTACAACGCCTTTTTTCATTTTTTTAATAGAATCTTTATTAATCATGTTTGTATTTTCATCTGTTAGTGGACAATGTAGAGAAATTATATCAGACTTTTCATATAATTCATCTAGTGTAGTATATTTAAATCCCATTTCTTGAGCTGCCTTTTCATCTGGATATACATCATAAGCTAAAACTTCAGTTCCAAATCCTTTCATAATGTTAATAAATACTTTACCAATTTTACCTGTTCCAATAACACCTACAGTTTTTCCATGTATATCAAAGCCAAGTAGTCCGTTTAATGTAAAGTTATATTTTTTTGTTCTTTGATAAGATTTATATATTTTTCTATCAACACTTAATAGAAGTGCTACTGCGTGTTCTGCAACTGCATAAGGTGAGTATCTAGGTACTCTTACAACACTCATGCCTTCTGGTAGATTTTTAATATCTACATTGTTATATCCAGCACAACGTAAAACAATTAATTTTACACCACATTCTTTTAAAATATCTAATGTTTCTTTTTCTGCTCTATCATTTACAAATATACAAACAGCATCATATCCGTTAGCAAGTGGAGCTGTTTCATTATTTAATTTAGATTCTAGATATTTTATTTCAAATCCATAGTCTTTATTGTACCTTTCAAATAATTTCTTATCATATTCTTTTGTGTCATAAAATAAAATTTTTACCATAATTATTCCCTCCTGTATTATAGCCAAACTATATTATATCATTTTTTTCTTTGCTATACAATTATTTTTAGCATTTAAAAAGCAAAAAATCAAAAATTTACATATATAATTATGTTTTTTAGTTTTATTAAGTAATTTATATGTTAATTTCAAAAATATTTTAATAAACAAATTGAATATAGTGTGTATATTATGATATAATTTAAATAGTGAGGGGTTATATGAATAAGGTTGAAAATAAACAAATTAGAGATATCTTATCTGAGTCTATATCGCCAATAGAAGATAAAAGATATATGTATTATGTATCAGATTTAATAGAAAATGAAGTTGTATTATCTATGAAAAATTTTATACAACATGGTTCAACTACATGCTATGATCATTGTTTAAGTGTATCATATTATAGTTATAAGATAGCTAAGAAATTTAATTTAGATGCAAAATCTGCAGCAAGAGCAGGATTATTACACGATTTATTTTTATATGATTGGCATAAAGTGTTAGAGAAAAAACCACTTTTTCAAAAACATGGATTTACTCATCCAAGAACGGCTTTAGAAAATGCTTGTAAATATTTCAATTTAAACGAAATAGAAAAAGATATTATTGAAAAGCATATGTGGCCTCTTACTTTAAGAAAAGTACCTAAATATAAAGAAAGTGTAGTTGTTACAATGGTGGATAAGTATTGTTCAACAAAAGAAACATTTTCTCCATTAGTGGAAAAAATAAAAAAATTAAATTTTATCACAAGAAAACAATATTTGTAAAAAAAGTATTGACAATTAAAAACAAAAGTGTTAAAATAAAAACTGTTCAAGCGGGAGTGTGGCGGAACTGGCAGACGCACAGGACTTAAAATCCTGCGAGGGTCAAACCTCGTACCGGTTCGATTCCGGTCATTCCCACCAATATAATTAAATCAGCTAAGAAATAGAACTTGGCTGGTTTTTTTGTTAAAAAACAATATAAAATCAGCCAAATAAGATAATGCTGTAAAAAATAATTAGTGGATTAATATTTTTTATAAAACCTTATTATTATAAATAAAATCAACAATATTTTCATGTTTTATACCATCTCTTTTTTGAAGTAATAAATCCATGGTAAATAAATATCTTGGATATAATTCTTTAATCATATAAAATGGTCTATACTCTCGTTCTTCAGTATCTTTATTACTAATATCTTTGGAAATTTGAATATAGTAATAATCATCATAATTTGCTCTAGCAATAAAGTCACATTCTAGTTTTCTGATATAACCTACAGAAAGTTTATAATTTTTGCTTTTTAAATAAGAATACATTATATTTTCAAGAACTGGTCCGTAATTTATTCTATTGTCAGTATTTTGTGAGTAATAAATACTTAAATCTGCTAAATAGTATTTCTTTTTACCTTTTAAAACAGATTTTGATTTTATATCAAATAAATCACAAGAATAGATAATTTTAGCCTTTTCTAAAATATCTAAATATCTAAATATCTTTTTATAGTTCTTCTATCTACATTTATCTTTACTTCATTTTTTAAATAGTTATATATATTTTTTATAGATATAACTACTCCAAAATTATTGATAATAAATTTTTCTATCCTTTCAAACAAAGCCTTATCTTTAATTTTATTGCTTACTTTTATATCTTTATTAAATATTTGATTTATAACACTAGATGTATAAGTTATTTTTTCCTCATAATTGTCGTAATATAAGGATTTTGGAAAACCACCGTTTCTAATATATTCTTCAAATTCAAGATAAATATTTTTATTGACACTCTTGTTTAAAAATCTTTTCATATCTACATATTCATAAAAAGAAAGTGTCATTATTTCAATTTCAATATATCTACCAGTTAGTTTTGTTACTAATTCGCCGCTCAAAAGGTAAGAATTTGAACCTGTTATAAAAATAGATATATTTCCTTCTTCTCTATATGAGTTAATTAAAGATTCAAAATCTTTAACATTTTGTATCTCGTCAATAAACAAATATTTAAAATCGTCGTCAATCATTTTTTTATCTATTAATTTTTCCAATTGTTTTGATGTTTTTATATCTTTATATTCCTTTTTATCTAATTCGATATAAATTATATCTTTTTTGTTTATACCATTTTCTAATAGTTCTTGAATAATTGATTTTAAAAAGAATGATTTACCACATCTCCTTATTCCAGATATAACTTTAATCATATCATCTTTATAAAATCCTCTAATTTTATTTAAATAATTTTCTCTTTTATATATTTTTTCCATATTACCACCATAATTATAGTATTATATATTTTAAAAAAATCAAGTTATTGACCAATTTTAACACTATTTTGCATAAAAATGGTCAATAACAAAGAATATATATATAAATTTTATGTGGAATTAAATTAAAATTTTTAATATGGTTTAAGAAGCACAATTTTGTGTTTCTTTTTTTTGCTCCTTTGTGAAATTTTAACATATAAGTCATTTTTTATATAAAAATAGTAAATTTATTGCAAAAATGGTATAAATATAGTAATATATACGTATAAAGTGAGGCTTGAGATATGGAAAAAGAAGTAGTAATTGGTCAAAAAACAAAAAGTAAAAAATCAATGTTAAAAAATTTTTATCCAAATTATGTGTTTGAAAAAGTTGAAAATATTCCATATGAATTAATTTCAAAAGAAGGTATAAAATTAATACTAATGGATATGGATAATACTATTATAGATTCAAAGGGAAAATATTCAAAAGATATAAAAAAATGGATAAAGTTTATGAAATCTAAAAATATAAAGTTATATATTGTCAGTAATTCTTTTTCACAAAAAGTAGTTAAAAGAATTGCAAAAGAGTTAGGGGTTAGATATTTTTATAAAGCATCTAAACCTTCTACTAAAGCTTTTAAAAAGGTATGTTTAGAATTTCCAGATATAAGTAAAGATGAGATATTAATGATAGGAGATCAACTATTTACAGATATTTGGGGAGGAAATAGATTTAATATAAAAACTATTTTAGTAAAACGAATAAATAAAAAAGAAATATTTGTTAGTAGGTTAAAAAGACCAATAGAAAAAATTATTCTTAATCATTATTATAAAAAAGAGGAAAAATTATCAAAATGCAAAGTATAATTATATTCTTTTTAATTGCTATATTATTTTCTGTAATTTTATCTAATTTTTTAAAATGTGCAGCTATTCATAAAGGTAATGATTTTACTTTTAGTGAATTTAAAAATAGATTTAGTATAAAAAATATAGACATAAGTTTTATATTTATATTTTTTATTATTTTTGAAATTGTTTCAAAGTTTGTGGGTGTAAAAGAGTTAATAATATTTGTTCCTTCTATATTTGCTTTATTACTTGCTTTTTGCATGGATATAAAGTATATGATTATTCCGCATACTTCATGTTTTGTTATACTTTTTATGGGGATAATTAAAAATGTTTTGCTGTTTTCAAAAGAGGATATTATATCTTCAATTTTAGGGCTTATAGCTGGAGGAATGTTCTTCTATTTAGTAAATTTAATTTTTGGATTATTTAGTAAAAAAACTGGCTTTGGAATGGGAGATATAAAATTACTTGCTTCAATTGGTTTTTTAATAGGATTTAAAGCTATTATTGTAGTAATTATAATGAGTATATTTATGTCTGCAATATTTAGTCTGTTATTTTTATTATATAATTTTATAACAAAGAAAAAAGAAGAATATTTACCATTTGGACCTTTTATTGTATTAAGTACTTTAATTATTATGATAATACCTGCAAATCAAATAATTGATATGTATTTTAATATAATAGATAAATTAATCATACATCTAAATTAATCATTTAGGTGTATTTTTAGTTTAACATTTACTTTTTAAGTAAACTAGTGTATAATAATATAGGTGAAAATATGGTAAAATTTGGAGTTGCAGGCGGAACAGATACTTTTTATGTTGAGCATAAAAATTCGTATGAAATGCCTGAGTATTTAAAAAATATGAATTTGGATGCATATGAATATCAATGTTCAAGAGGAGTGAGAGTGTCTCAAAAGCTTGCAGAAAAAATAAAAGAAGAAGCTCAAAAGAACAATATACTTCTAAGTGTACATGCACCATATTATATTTCTCTATCTACACAAGATGAAGTAAAAAAAGAAAAAACAATAAATTATATAATTGATACAATGAAGGTAGCTAAAATTATGGGTGCAGATAGAATAGTTGTACATGCTGGTGCATTACTTGGACTTGATAGAAAGTATGCTATAAAAAGTGCATGTGAATTATTAAAAAAAGCACTAGATAGAGCAGATTCTTTAAATTTAGGAGATATAACAGTTTGCCCTGAAACAATGGGAAAAATAAATCAACTAGGTGATAGTAAAGAGATAATAAAGCTATGTAAAGTAGATAAAAGATTAATACCAACTATAGATTTTGGACATTTGTATGCAAGAAGTATAGGTATACTTAATACATATGAATTATGGAAAAAAGAGCTTAAAATGTATATAGATGAGCTTGGATTTGATAGAATGAAAAATTTTCATGCACATTTTTCACATATGGAATATACAAAAAATGGTGGAGAAAAATGTCATGTAAGATTTGAAGATGAAGGATTTGGGCCAGATTATATAAATGTTTGTAAAGCATTAATAGCCTTGAATCTAGAGCCTCGTATAATTTGTGAATCTGCAGGGAGTCAAGATATTGATGCTATGAAAATGAAAGAAATATATTTAAATATGAAAGGAAGTTTATATGAGTAAAGTAGAATTATTAGCTCCAGCAGGAAGTTTAGAAAAAGCAAAGATTGCTTTTATGTATGGAGCAGATGCAGTATATGCTGGAACAGCGAAACTATCATTAAGATCTAGAGCAGAGCTAAATGATGATTCTTTAGAAGAAACTATTAAATATGCACATAGCATAGGTAAAAAGGTATATGTAGCATTAAATATATATGCTAATGATAAGGATTATGGTGAGATAGAAGAGCAAATTTTAAGATTAAAAGAAGTTAAAGCGGATGCTATAATAGCAAGTGATCCTGGAGTAATTATGCAAATTAGAAAACTAGCTCCTGAAATTGATATACATATAAGTACACAAGCAAATACAGTAAGTCTTCATTCTGCTATGTTTTGGAGAGAATTTGGCGCAAAAAGAGTAATTCTTTCTCGTGAGTTAAGTAAAGAGCAAATAGAGTATATAATGGAAAATAAGCCTGAAGATTTAGAAGTTGAAATGTTTATACATGGTGCAATTTGCTATGCGTATTCTGGAAGATGTTATTTAAGTAAGTATCTTGCAAATAGATGTGCAAATCAAGGAGATTGTGCACAACCTTGTAGATGGCAATATAAAATTACAGCACAAGAAGTAAATAATCCAGATAGTAAAATAAATGTAGATTATGATGAAAAAGGAACATATTTGTTTTCATCTAAAGATATGTGCTTAATAAAACAAATTCCTACAATTATTGATATGGGAGTAGATAGTTTAAAAATAGAGGGAAGATTAAAAACAGATTATTATCTTGCCACTGTTGTAAGAGCATATAGAAATGCTATTGATGAATATGAAATGCTAAAAAGTAAGGGCAAGCAGGAAAATTATGATTATACAAAATATTTAAAAGAGCTTGAAAAAGTAAAAACTAGAGGATTATCTGAATTTTATTTTTCAGATAGTAATAATCAAGATATACATGACTTTGATGGGAAAAGTGAAAATTTAGATTATGAATATGGAGCAAGAGTTATAAGAAAAGATAAAGATGATATTTATATTGTTGAAATAAAAAACAAATTATCTTTGGGAGATAAGCTTGAAATATTGCTGCCAAATACTATAGATGAATGTAAATTTACAATAGAAAAGTTATATGATGTAAAAAATGACAAAGAAATTGAAACTATAAATCCTGGAATAAAAGGACAACAGGTAAAAATAAAAATACCATATGAATTAGTTCCAGGTACAATAATAAGAAGAAAAAGATAAAAATAACAAAATACTAAAAATAACCCAATTATTTGGGTTATTTTTTAGTTATATTCATCTGATATGTTTCCAAGTACTTCTTCTATGGCATCTTCAAGTGTTATAAGACCTACTGTTTTGTTTTCACTCTTTACAATAGCCATAGAATATTTTTCCTTTTGCATTGTCCTAAAGATATCATCTACTTTATCATCAGCATTTACAAATAAAGGTTTGCGTATTAGATTTTTTATATTAAATTTAGATTCTTTACTAAATTGCATTATTAAATCTTTTACTACTAAAATACCAATAATATCATCTAAATCTTCTTCGTATACAGGAATTCTTGAATACTTACTATTTTTTATAACATTTAATAATACTTTTTGACTTGTATAGCAGTCAACTGCAACCATTTTCTCTCTTGGTGTCATTACTTCTTTTGCTGTAGTATCATCAAATTTGAATATATTTAATAATAAATTTTGCTCTTCATTATCTATAATTCCATCTTCTCGTCCCTTAGATATTATAGCTATTATTTCTTTTTCTGTAAGTTTTTCTTCTTTTTCCTGCTTTATATGTAATAATTTACACACTGAATTTGTAGAAAAAGTTAAGAAAGCTACAAAAGGGTATAGTATTTTTTCTAAAGCATATATTAGATTTACTACCATGTATGATACTTTATTTGGATAAGCAAGAGCAATTTTTTTAGGAACAAGCTCTCCAAAAATTAAAGTAAAATATGAAAGTATTATTGTTACAAGTATAATTGTAACAGTTTCAAGTATAGAAACAGATATACTTAAATGTGGTGCTATAGCAGCAACTATATCTTCTGCAAAAGTTTCAGCAGCAAATGCACTTGCAAGGAAACCAGCAAGTGTAATACATATTTGTATTGTTGCTAAGAATCCACTTGAATTGTCTAATAATTTTTTTATTTTTTTAGATTTTTTGTTTCCTTTTTTTATTTGTTCGGATAAATCCATTTTATTTAATGATACAAATGCCATCTCAGTTGATGCAAAAAGTCCATTTAATAAAATTAGAATTATAAGAATAAAAATTTTAAATAACATATAATCAACATCCTTTATAATTTATATAATAACATATATTCAAATAAATAACAATTATAATATATGTTATTAAAAAAAACAATATTTTATATTTAAATGTAATAAAATTTTTATTTTTACTTGCTTTTTAATTAAAATTATAGTATAATACAAATGTATATAAGAACGACATAAATTTAAAGAATAAACAACCTCTACGAAAAAAGATGCATTTTAAATGCATCTTTTTATTTTTAATTAACTATAAATACATTAGGATTTAATCCACCAGAATTCTTGTCTTTTCTTATTTCAAAATGTAAGTGATGACCGTCAGTATCTAATATACCAGCTTGCTTATTTGGGTTACCACCTTCTTGAGCAATTACTTGATTTTGATAAACATAGTCACCATTATTAACATGTATAATTGAAAGATTAGCATAATATGTATAAATTGTTATTCCATTTATTTGATGCTCTATCATTAAATCATTACCATATTTTTCATTATGTCCAACATAGCAAACATAGCCATTTGCTGTAGCGTATATATTATCTTGATATTTTTCACAAGCTATGTCAATTCCTTGGTGCCCAAAGTCATATTGACATGTTATAAGTCCATCAGCAGGTGCCACCATTGTGTTTTTACAGTTTTTGTAATAATCATACCCACTAGCATATACTACTGAATCCCATAAGCCATCAGCAGAAAGTTCTAGAGATTCTGAATTTGCATAAAACTCTTTTTTTTGTTCAAGCTTTTCTTGTAAAAAAGTTACAGGATTAAAAAAATATAATACTAATATAATTAATAGAAGAATTAATACTTTTTTATTTATAATACTTTTTTTAGTTTTAGATATAAATCTGGATAGTGATATACCATGTTTTTTTGCTTTAAATTTTTCTTTTTCTACTTCTTTGTTTGAATTTTTATTTGGCTCTTTTTCTGGTTCTATTCCTATATAAGTAATATCATTTTCCATTAATCAATAATTGTTATTCCTAAGAGTTTAATGAAGGTTAGACTCTGTTCACTTGTAAGAATAACACCTTTTATATCTTCAAGATATGATACAATGCCAGAAATATCACAGCTTCTTAAATCCAAACCATTCATAGAAGTTTTAGAAAAATTAGATTCAGTAAGATCACATTTATTAAAATCAATATTTTTAAATGTTATGTTAGATATTTGTGCTTCTTTCATATTACAATCTATGAATTCAGCATTAATAAAATTACTATCATTTAATATAATTCCCAACATATATGAATTTTTAAAACTTACATTATCAAAATAAGTTCCTGTAAGTACTGTTCCAGTAAATTTACAGTTTATAAATACAACTCTTTTAAAAGTAGATTTTTCTAAGTTTACTAAAGAAAAATCACAATTTTCAAATATTACATCGTTAAAATAAGCTTTTGGTAAATTTGAATTTGAAAAATTGACGTTTTTGACCTTAGAGTACGATATTATTAATTCATCTAATGAAAAGTCTTTTAATACATCGTCTTGTATATTACATTCCTTTATTGTATCATTAAATTCTAAAAATTCTTCCATTCCATAAATTATATCTAAAGAATCCGGAATTTTAGGTTGAGAAATCATTAAAACCACTCCTTTAATAGTATAAGTATATATATTTTTTACCTGTTTGTCAAATTTTATAAAATAATTATAAAAAAAGTAGAATTTAGATAATTTTTATAGTATAATCATAAAAAAAGTATACTATATTTTTTGGGGGAGAAATATGGAACTTAATGATATGTTAGAAAGGAAACTTACACCAGAGCAAAAGGTTAAGTTTGAACGTGATAATGGTAGATTTAAATTGTTGAAAAATATAATAATTTTACCAATTATTGCGGGAATAGTTGGTATATATCTTGAATCGATCTTAATAGTTACAATATGTATTTTATGTATAATTTTACTTTTAACGTTAAATATATTTTCAATTAATAAAAAGGGCAAGACTTATGAAAATGTTATAGTGCCATATGTTCTAAAAGAAAAATTTCAAAATATAGAATATAACAACAATAATAAAATACTATTAGAAAAAATAGGGGATTCTAAGATTTTTTTAGATTATGATAAAATATTTTGTAGCAATTATTTTAAAATATTATCTGGAAAATATGATATAGAAGTATGTAAGATAATTACTAAAAAAATGAATATTGAAGAAAATGATGGCGTAGTAGATAAAAGTCTAGATGAAAATTTTTGTGGAATATTTGCGATTGTAAATATCCCTACTAAATTTGACAATGAGTTTCGCGTAGTAAAAAATATAAAGGAAAAAGAACAGATTAATAATGTAAATAAAGCTGAAACTCAACTTGTTAGAATGAATAATATTGAGTTTGATAGAATATACGATGTATATTCTATGAATCAAGTATCTATAAAAAAGGTATTATCTCCAGGAGTAATGGCAAGAGTTTTAGAAATAAATAAAAAAATTGGAAACATAATTAGTTTTTCTATATATAATAATGTACTATATGTAGCTATTGAGTATAATGATTATATGGAATTTAAAGGTAAAGGGAAATTATATGTAGATGAAGATTTAGCAAGGCAGAATTTAGATATGTTAGAAAGCTTAGAATATTTTGTAAGATATATTATTAATATTACTGATTCTTTAAATAATGTTTAGAAAACTATATGCTAATATTATTTTAGTATATAGTTTTTTTGATAAAAAAAGTTATTGAAATTTGGAATTTTGTGGTATAATTTAAATTAATTAGAGGTGGTTATATGGCAAGAAAAAAGAAGTTTAAAAATAATGCTGGAGTGCAAATATTAGTAGGAATAGTAGTATTTATTGCTATAGTTTTTTTGGGAAATCTACATGATACTAATTTATTAGATTCTTTATCTGATGTAGTTGAAACAGATTCATTAGAAAATGTAGATAATAGCGATAACAATAGTACAGTTGTCACAAATGTAGATGGTGATTTAATAATAGATTATATAGATGTAGGACAAGCAGATAGTATTCTTATCCGTCAAGGAGATGCTGCAATGTTAATAGATGGTGGAACTAGTGAGTGTAGAGATGATTTACTTACATTTTTAAGTGATAAAAATATAGATAAATTTGAATATATTATTGGTACACACACACATGAAGATCATATAGGAAGCTTAGATGATGTTGTAAATAGTTATGACTTTGATACCTTTTTATTTCCAAATACAACAGCTACAACAAAAACTTTTGAAAACTTAGTATTAGCAGTTCAACAAAAGAATAAGAAATTTACTGTGCCACAGGTAGGACAAGAATATAGTTTGGGTGAAGCGAGATTTCAAATTTTAGCTCCCAATAGTGATGAGTATTCATCTGCTAATAATTATTCAATTGTTATAAAGCTTACATATGGAAGTAATACATTTTTATTTACAGGGGATGCAGAATCATTATCTGAGCAAGAAATATTAGACACAGGTTTTGATGTAAATGCAGATGTTCTAAAAATTGGACATCATGGATCTACTACATCAACGTCTAAAGAATTTTTAGATAAAGTATCACCTAAATTTGCAGTTATTTCAGTGGGAGAAAATAATTCATATAATTTACCAACTAAGACAACAATGGAAAAATTACAAGAAAAAAATATTCCTGTATATAGAACTGACGAACAAGGAACAATAGAATGTATAAGTGATGGTACAAATATAACTTTTAATGTAAATCCAGGAAGTTATGCATATATGGAGGACTAGTATGTTAGGTATAATAGATAGATTCGAGGGTGAATATATAGTAGTTGAATCAGAAGATAAAATTTATAGCGTAAAAAAAGATATTTCAAAAGAAAATCTTCAAGAAGGTGATGTTGTAAATTTAGAAATCAAAAATAAAAGTATTGTATCAATAAAGAAAAATTTACGAGAAACCCAAAAAAGAAAAGAGTATATAGTTAATTTGACAAAAGATATGTGGAATTAATAAATAAAAATTAAATAAAAACATAAATATATATTGGGAGGTATATTTATGTTTTTTTCTTTTATATTAGAGATAATATCTAAGTTTTTTGGACTATTTGGATATATATCTAATGATAAACTTTATCCAGAACCACTGAGTAAAACAGAAGAAGAATATTATTTAAGAAGATATTTTAAAGGAGATAAAGAGGCAAGAGATAAATTGATAGAACATAACTTAAGACTTGTAGTACATATAGCTAAAAAATACACCACAAATGAGCAAGAATTAGAAGATTTTACATCAATAGGCACAATAGGATTAATAAAGGCTATTGATAGTTTTAAAGATAATAAAGGATTTAAAATCAGTACATATGCATCAAGATGCATAGAAAATGAGATTTTAATGTATATAAGAACTTCTAAAAAACAAAAAGCAGAAGTATCTATGAATCAAGTTATAGGAACAGATAAAGATGGAAATGACATGGAGCTTATAGATACACTTATTTTAAAAGAAAAGGATGCAGTAGATGATATTCATGATAAATCTGTTTTAAAGCAAGTTTTAGAATTTATAGATAAAAAACTTAGTAAAAGGGAAAAATATATTATGAATAAAAGATACGGTTTAGATGGCTCAAACTCTATGACACAGCAAGAGCTAGCAGATGAATTAGGAATATCTCGTTCTTATGTATCTAGAATAGAAACTAAAGTTCAAAAGCTTTTAAAAAAGAATATTAAAAGATAAAAGATTACATATTTATGTTTGATAATAATTAAAATAAGCTTGTTATATTAAAATTGTGAAAATTTAATAAAAGTAATTGTAATATATCTAAGTGTATGCTAAAATATACTAGAAAAAAGAGGGGTAAAATGGAGAAAAAAGTATTAAAATTTATAAAAAAAATGCCAAAAGTAGAGCTACATCTACATTTGGACGGTTCTTTAAATGTAGATTATATAAAAAATAAATATAATTTATCTGATGAAGAAATAAAAAATAAAATGGTAGCTGATGAAAAATGTCATAATTTAAATGACTATCTTACTAAATTTGATTTTCCAATAAGTATTATGCAAACTAAACAAGAGTTAGAAAGTGCGGTATATAATCTTTTAGAGCAACTAAAAAAGCAAAATGTTATATATGTTGAAATAAGATTTGCGCCGCAGTTTCACACTAAAGGTGGACTTACTCAAGATGAAGTTGTACAAACAGTAATAGAAGCTAAAAATAAAGTAGATATAAAATCTAATGTTATTTTATGTATAATGCGTGGAAAAGATAATGAGAATGCAAATATGGAAACAATTAAATTAGCAAAAAAATACTTAAATAAAGGAGTATGTGCTTTAGATTTAGCTGGAGCAGAAGCTGTTTTTAAAACTTGTACATATGAAAAAATGTTTAAATATATAAAAGATAATGATATACCATTTACAATACATGCTGGAGAAGCAGATGGAATAGAGAGTATAAAAAGTGCAATAGATTTTGGAGCTAAAAGATTGGGACATGGTGTAAGAGCTATTGAAGATGAAAATGTAATAGAAAATATAAAAGACAATGAAATTACATTGGAGGTTTGCCCAACTAGTAATATACAAACTTGTATATGTAATAGTTATGAATCTCATCCAATATCTAGATTATATTTTAATGGTGTAAAAACTACAATTAATACAGATAATATGACTGTTTCTAATACAACTCTTGAAAAGGAATATGAGAATTTAATTGAAAATACTAAATTAACTATTGAAGATATAATAAAAATGAATATAAATTCTATAAATGCAGCATTTATATCTGAAAGTGAAAAAAAAGAGCTGATAAAAAAAGTAAAAGATTATAATATGGAGGAGGAATAATAATTTGAAAACTAATAATTACTTAGGAAGACAGGATCAAAACAGAGGAATTATATTATTTTTTTTAGTACTTAGTGTTTTTATTGTAATTATATGTGGTGTTTTATTTACAAATAATCATAATAAAAGAAAAGAAGAACAAGGAGCAAGCTCTATAGAAAAAATGGCTACTTCTATTGAAAGGCAGATATGTGATATTAATAGATTTGAGTTAGATGAAAATAGATTGATAATAGAAGGAGAATTAAAAGAAAGTGTAACTGATTCTATGATCAGTAATTTACAAAACATACAAATAGTACTAAAAGATAAAGATGGAGATAAATATGAATTTGATACAGATTATTTAATTTCTATGGAAGGAATAGATTTTTCTACTATTATTGAAGATGATGAGATTAGCAATATAGATTTAAATGAATTGGAAAAAGGAGAATATTTTGTATTTTTAAGGACAAGATCTTCTAGTACAAGAACAGATACAGGATATAGATACAGATATTATACTTTAAGAGGCAATGCACAATATAATGAGTTAGAATATAATAATATATCGATAAAATTTGATACTTCTGATGAGGTTTCAAACTATTTAACAATTAATGTAAAATAATATCTCAAAACTAATTATGTTTTGAGATATTATTTTGTTTATTAAGCCTTATTTTGTAATACTTTCTAGCTCTTTTTGAAGCTGAATATATACCTGTTTTATATTTTTCAACATAAGAATTGTCATTCCATTTTTTATCTTTTAATATTGCTACTAATTTAAAAAATATTTTGTGATTATTTTCATCAATATTTATAACTTTAAAAAGTTTAACAGTTGTTCCACTTTCATCTGCCATGGCACGTATAAGCATACTTTTTGGAGATATTCTTGCAAGTCGTCTATAACAGCTATATGTCTTAATAGTTCTAATGATTTTTGTAGGTTTACCTGATGCATCACATATTGTCTCACCATATCCAAATATGTTTTTCTTTGATGTAGACATACCAGTATTTGTCCAAGCAGTGTATTTTCCTTTTTTTGTTAAACTTAAGTTTCTTACTAATTTTTCTTCTTCCATAATACTACCCTTCCTCAATACAAGAATTATAACATATACAAATATTAAAGTCAAAAAAAATATTTTTAAAAATTTGTAAAAAAATGTATACATATAAAATTTTTTTTGTTATAATTTTATTTGAATTCATATTTTGTGGAGGGAGATTATGCAGCTTAATAAAAGCTATACAGAAGATATAGAAAGAATCTGTAGAGCTGCTGATGATTTCTTAGAAGAAGGAAATATTAAAGATGCATACAGAAAATATAAAGAGGCATTAGATATTATTCCTAATCCTAAGACTTCGTATGAAACAGCGACATGGATATTTGTATCTATAGGTGATTTATTTTTTAAGAATAAACAATATGAAATGGCAAGGGATTATTTTTTTGAAGCAAAAAATTGTCCTAATGGAGTTAGCAATCCATATGTGTTATTTAGACTTGGACAGTCATTGGTAGAAACACAAGACAATAATCAGGCAAGAGAATTTTTGCTAAGAGCATATATGTTAGTTGGCGATGATATTTTTTGGGATGAAGATGAAAAATATTATAATGTAATAAAGGATTTGGTAAAAACGGAAGATAGTAGTGCAAATTAAGTTTAGATTAATGCACTACTATTTTTATGTAAATATAAGTTAAAGTATAGCTAAATTTTAAATATCATGATATAATAATAATATACTATATAATATAAACTTAAAAAAATTTTTTGAGGTGGTGGTGTTATGTTAAATTTAATTTTAATGTTAATTTTCGTAGTTGTTTTACTAAAAATAGCACAAGAGATAGGATTTGTAAAATCCGTATTAATTTATGCAGGTATATGTGCAGTAATTAATTTAATAGCTACAGGTTCTATTTTTGGACTTTTATCTGGCTTTATAGGTGGTATAATAACGGGTGCTGTAGGATATGTTATTGCTATGTTATTTTTAGGAATAATAAGCATATTAGGAGCAATTGGTTCTGTTGTAGTTGCAATAATTATTGGAATTATGTTTTTTGGACTTATATTTTTAATATTTTAAGATGATAAATTTTTTTATCATCTTTTCTTTTTTTTGTCGTAATTTTTAGATCAAAATGTTTTGACATTTAAAGTGATGAGTTATATAATTTAGTTACCTAAAAAGTTGGAGGTGAAAATTTTGTGCTTAAAGTTAATAACTTTATTTGTAATAACATATATGAGTTTAATATATAAACCTAAAATAAACGTAAGAGTTGATTCCGAACTTAATCTTAATAATTTAAACTTATGTCAAAATGAAACAGTTTTTATTCATGAAAATTTTTGGTCTATAACAATTCCCAAAATAAATTTAGAAAAAGTAAAAATAAAAGAAAGTGTAAGTACTAGTGTATTAGAAAATTATATCGGTCATTTTCCTAATTCTTCTATATTGGAAGGAAATGTGTGTTTAGCAGCACACAATAATGGGTATTCAAATAATTATTTTAAAGATATTAATCTTTTAGATGTGGGGGATAAAATATACTATTCATACAATGGTAATAATAAGGTGTATTCCGTAGCAAAAAAGAAAATTATAAATTATAATGATTTCTCATATTTAGATTTTACAGATAATGATACTTTAACTTTAATAACATGTATAAATTCATCTCCAAATTTTAGGCTTTGTATACAGGCAGTATGTGAGGAGGAATTTAATGAGAATATATAAATATAAGAGTGAAATTTTTTCAAAAATACAAAAGTGTAATAGAAAAATAAATGCTCTAATAAGGCAAAATCAAATTCGTAGAATAAAGGTATTTGTACTAATTTTTTTATGCACAATTAATAGCTTTAGTAATGTTTTTGCGATACAAAATGAAAGTATTACTTATGGAGATTATACAATTTTATGTTTTAAAGATCCTGATAGATATATATCATATATGGGTAAACCTCAGGCAAATTATGAATATTATTATATAAAAGATGGTGTCGAATATTCTGCTTATTGCTTAGAATTAGGTAAAAAAGGAGCAGAGGCAAGTGAAAATGGATACACAGTAAATGTTAAAGAAAAAATAAATGATGAGGTATTAAATAATATAATTTTAAATTGCTACCCGTATAAATCAATAGAAGAATTGGGTGTTAAAAACCAGAGTCAAGCAAGATTTGCATCTCAATTTGCAATATGGTCATATATATATGGATTAGAACTGCAATATATAGAACCATTTAATAAAGAATATGAATGTGTTGTTAATGCTATTAGTAAAATATATAATAATGGAATTTCACAAAAAAACAGTAACATTGAATTAAATGAAGAGATATCAGAACAATTTGTAAGTAGTATAGATAATAAAAAGTACTATATAAAAACATTAGATTTAACTAAAACTAATAATATATTAGAATTAAATGTGCTGTGTAATGATAAAAAAGTAAAAATAGTAAATAATAATGGAAAGTATAATATATGTATACCAGTAGAAGAAGTGGAAAATGAGTATGAAGTAAATCTTAAAATTGATATAAAAGCTAAAGAAAATGCTGCACTATTTGGGGTATCCACATTGAAAGATTATCAAAATATAGCATTAACATTAAAAAGTGAATTTTTAACTAGTATTAATAAAAATATTAAGTTTAATAATACAGAAAGTCAAGTAATTATAATAAAAAAAGATAAAGATACCAATCAACCTTTAAAAAATGTAATGTTTGGTATAAGTCTTGATGGTGAAAATTATGAAGATTACTATACAGATGAAAATGGTGAAATTATATATAAGTTATATAATAATTCAAAACAAAAAATTTATGTAAAAGAGAAAAAGAGTTTAGAAAATTATAGAGAAAGTACTAAAATATATGAATTTGAGATAAACACTAATGACTACAAAAAGATAGAAATTTTAAATGAAGAGAAAAAGGGAAAAATAAGAATTGTAAAGAAAAGTAAAGAGTATAATGAAATTACAAAAATAGATGAAAATATGCCACTTAGTGATGTATCTTTTTATATTTATGATCAAAATATGAATGTAGTAGATGAATTAACTACAGATGAAAAAGGTGTTGTGTGTACTGATGATATTCCTTTAGGAAAATATTATATAAAAGAATATAAAACTAAAGAGGGATATAAAGTACTAGATGAGCTTGTTGAAGTAAATATTGGAAAAGATAATGAAGTTGTGTTAGTAGAAATATTAAATGACAATATAGATATAAATAATACTTTACCAGTGACTGGTATATAATATTTAGAATTTAGTAAAAAAATGTTGTTTTTAGGGGATTTATATTATATAATTGGACTTGGAGGATGATTTTATGCCAAGGACATGGTCTAAAGTTTTAATAGGCATTATTATTGTAATAATAATTATATTTTTAATAGGTTTTCTAATATTAGCTTTTTCAGAATATTTTCCAGAAGATAGAGAAAGTTTGCAAATCGAAGGAGAATCTACAAAGACATTAAAAATAGGTGAAACAGCTAAGATTATAACATATAATTTAGGATATTTATCATTAGATAATACTCAAGATTTCTTTATGGATGGAGGAAAAAGTGTAAGACCTCAGAATGCTACTAATGTTACTAAAAATTTAGCTGCAATTAAGAATTTTATGCAAATTCAAGATGCAGATATATATTTATTTCAAGAAGTAGATACAAAAGCAAAAAGATCATATAATATAAATGAGTATAATGGAATTAAGGAAGATTTTTCTGGAACTTCTAGTTTTGCATATATGTTTAATTCATTATATATACCATATCCAATATTTAATACTGTCGGTCATGTCGAAAGTGGCGTGGCAACTTTGAATAAATATAACGTTAAAGAATCAACAAGAATTTCTCTTCCAAGTGCATATAGTTGGCCTAAAAGAGCAGTTATGTATAAAAATTGTTTACTTGAACAAAGAATAATTATAGATGGAAGTGATAAAGAGCTTGTAATATATAATGTTCATTTGGATGCATATGGAGCAGAAGATGGAAAAACAGAACAACTAGATGTATTGATAAATCTCATGACAGAAGAATATCAAAAAGGCAACTATGTTATTGCGGGAGGAGATTTTAATCAAACTTTTCCAGGAGTTGATCTAGAAAAATTTCCTATCATAGATGATGATAATTATGTACCTATACAAATACAAGATAATTATTTGCCAGATGGATGGAAATATGCTGTAGATTATGAAAGACCTACTGCTAGATTGTTAAATGAGGAATATAGTGGAACTTATGAAAATACGCAATTATATATAATTGATGGATATATATTAAGTCCTAATGTTGAATGTGAAAGTGTTGAAACTATAGAAAACAATTTTTCGTATAGTGATCATCATCCAGTAAAACTAAGTATTAAATTAGTATAGAAAGGAAAGTTAAAATGGAAATAAAGAATAATGTATATTATGTTGGCGTATTAGATAAAGAAATTAAGGTGTTTGACGTTATTATGAGAGCAGATTATGGAACATCATACAATGCATATCTTGTGAAAGGTAGTCAAAAGGTTGCTTTAATTGATACTGTTAAAAATCAATTTGTGGATGAATATATAAATAATATAGAAAAATATGTAAAAATAGAAAATGTAGACTATTTGATTGTAAATCATAGTGAACCAGATCATTCAGGATCAATAGAAAGATTGTTAAAAATAAATCCTAATATTGAAGTGTGTGGTACAAAGATGGCAATTGACTTTGTAAGAAATATAATTAATTTTGATTTTAAATCTAATGTTTTAACTGCAAATGATAGTATAGAACTTGGAGATAAAGAATTAAAATTTTTTGCTTTTCCAATGTTACATTGGCCTGATTCAATGTATACATATTTAAAAGAAGATAAAATGCTATTTACATGTGATTCTTTTGGGTTACACTATGCAAGTGAAAAATTATACAATGATTTAGAAGAGCCAGATGAAGTATTAACAAATAATGTAATAGTGGAACAATATAAATATTATTTTGATAATATACTTGGACCTTTTAAAAATCCTTTTCTGATGAATGCATTAAATAAAATTTCTCTTATACCTTTAGAATACATATGTCCAGGGCATGGTCTTATTATACGAAAAGATATAGATAAGTATATTCAAATGTATAAACAGTGGTGTAATGTAGAAGAGCCAGAAAAAATGAAAATTACAATATGCTATGTTTCTTCATATGGATATACTAAGAAAATGGCACAAGCTCTTGCAGATGGAGCAAGAAGATGTAATGTCGAAGTAAAAGAATACGATTTACAAGTAGCAGATATGAAACAAGCACAATATGATATTTCTACATCTAATGGTATTATGTTTGGTTCTCCTACAATATTATCTGATACTTTGCCTCAAATATATGAAGCTATGACAATATTAAACCCAGTAATAAATAAAGGAATGTATGCTTTATCTTTCGGGTCGTATGCTTGGAGTGGCGAAGCGCCACTTAATATAATGACATGCTTTAAAATGCTAAAATTTAATGTACCTTTTGAACCTATTAGAATAAAGCTTAATCCTTCTGAATTCGATATTGAACAATTAAAAGATATTGGGGAAAAATTTGCTAAAAAAGTTATGGATGTTTGATATAAAATAGATAAATGACTTAACATCATTTATCTATTTTATTGTTTTAATAAGAAAAATAGTTTATAATTTTAGTAGGTGATAAAATGATATATATTAGTTTATTACTAATAGTTATATTACTAATATATACTTTAGTATATATTAGTAATAATTGTCTAATTATAAAAAAGTATAATATTAAAAATAAAAAAATACCTAATGAATTTGACGGATTTAAGATAGTTCATATAAGTGATGTACATAGTAAAATATTTGGAAAAAATAACGAAAAAGTTATACAAAAAATAAATAAAATAAATCCAGATGTGGTATTAATGAGTGGAGATATAGTAGATAAAAGAGAAAAAAATATTGATAGATTTATTAATATGTATAAAGATATATATCTAAATTATCCTGTATACTATTCTATAGGAAATCATGAGAGAAAATTAGGGTATGTTAAATATAAAGAGTATTTAGAAAAATTAAAAAAATTAGGTGTTCATGTAATTATAAATGGAAAAGAGAAACTAGTTAAAAATAAAGATGAAATAGTAATTAATGCATTAAAATTTAGAGAAAACATGCAACCAAAAAAATTAACATTAGATAGAAAAAATAAGTATATTAGCTATATGTATGATAAATTAAAAAATATAGATAGTACAAAATTTAATATTTTAATAGCTCATGATCCCGAAAATTTTAAGTTATATAAAGAATTAGGAGTTGATTTAGTATTTTCTGGTCATGTTCATGGAGGTCTTATACGTTTTGGAAAGATGTGTCTTTTATCTCCAAGGAGAAAATTTTTTCCTAAATATTCTTATGGAAAAGTAGAAGAAGATAGCACTACAATAGTTACAAGTTCAGGTATGGGAAATGCGTCAATTCCAATTAGAATGTTTAATAGACCAGAAATTGTAGAAGTTATTTTAAACAAATAAAATGTATCTTAAGGTAAAACTTAAGATATTTTTTTATAAAATATATAATAAAGATTGCATTTTTATGTAATGTATGATATAATATTTTTACGTGTTTTAAGGGAGGAAAAAATGGAAGAGTTAGATATAATTGAGATATTATATGCTCTAAAGAAAAAATTAAAATATATAATAGCAACTGTAATAATATTTGCGGTAGCAGGTCTAATTTATTCTAAGTTTTTGGTAACGCCTATGTATAGAGCAAGTACTACATTTGTTCTTTCAAAGTCAACAGATAATACTACAAATACTCAAATAAATGGAAATATAGATAGTGAAGCAATAACACAAAATGATGTAACTTTAAACTCAAAACTTGTATCAACATATAGTGAAATAATTAAAAGTAAGACTATTGCAAAAGAAGTAATAAATACTCTAGGATTAAATATGAGTGTTGATGAATTTATTTCTAATGTAACAGTAACATCAAAAGATGATACTGAGTTAATAGAGATAACTGTATCTAATGAGGATTCAAAACTTAGTGCAGATATAGCTAATTCTTTAGCAGAAGTATTTAGAGAGAAAGTAAATCAAATATATAAAATAGATAACTTATCTATAATAGATATTGCAGAACCAAGTAGCTTACCTTATAATATAGGAACAGTAAAAAATATAGTAATATTTGCTATGGTTGGTTTGATATTATCTTGTGGTGTTGTATTTTTAATTGTTTATTTTGATGATACAGTAAAAGATGAAAAAGACATTGAAGCATTAGTAAATATACCTGTAATTGCATCAATTCCTAAATTAGAAGATAATGAAGAAGGAGGACTATTAAAATGGAAAAGAGTGAAATAGTTGTAAATGATTTCCCACGTTCACCTATATCAGAATCTTTTAGATTATTTAGAACTAATTTATTATATTTATTTGAAGATAATAGTAGTAAAGTAATATGTATAACTAGTACAAATACTGGTGAGGGAAAAAGCTGGGTTAGTGCAAATTTAGCTATTTCTTGTGCACAATATGGAAAAAAAGTATTAATAATTGATTCTGATTTAAGAAAAGGTAGACAACATAGAATATTTAAAAAATCTAATAGAACAGGTTTTTCTGATTTATTAAAAGAATTAAGAGGAAAAATGGAAAAAGAAAAAGTTGAAAAAATAGAAGAAGATCTAAAAATAAAAATACAAGATACACAAATAAATAACGTATATCTTTTAACTTCAGGACCAGTACCTTTTAATCCTTCTGAACTATTAGGAACAGCAAATATAGATTTTTTACTTGAATTGTTAAAGAAGGAGTTTGATTTGATTATTATAGATACTCCGCCAGCTTCCATAATAACAGATGCTTTAATTTACGCAAAAAAAGTAGATTATATGTTTTTAGTAGCTTGTTCTAGAAAGACTAAAAAAGAATTATTATTAAATACTAAAAAAGCTATTGAAGCTGTTGGCGGAAAAATACCTGGAATTATATTAAATCAGATAGCAACAGATAGAAGAAGAGAATATTCAAAATCTTATCAAAAATATGTTCTTGAAAAATAATTATAAGTAAAGTAAGTATTTTTACTTACTTTATTTTTTTGAAAGGAGATTATATGTTAGATATACATTGTCATATATTACCATATACAGATGATGGTGCAACAGATATAAATGCATCGTTAGATATGGCTAAAAAAGCAGAAAAATTAGGCTATGACGGGATTTTTACAACATCTCATTATATAATTCATGATAATGAAATTGAGAACAAGACTTTTATTAATAACATAAAAAAATTAAATGAGATGTTTGAGATTGAAAATATAAATGTAAAAGTTTATGAAGGAAATGAAATATTTTTTACAAATGATATTGTTAAGTTAATAAAAGAAAAGAAAGTAAGTACACTTGCAAATTCAAGATATGTACTTGTTGAATTACCTCTTTTTAATAGTATTATTCCAATGAATGTATACGATGAGTTTAATAAATTACAAGATGCAGGTTTTACACCTATTTTAGCTCATCCAGAAAGATATGATTTTGTTACAAAAAATTTTAAATCATTAATAAATCTTATAGAATCTGGTATATTACTTCAAAGTAATATTGGAAGTATTACTGGAAAGTATGGAAAAGATGCAAAGAAGAATATAGAAAAGATGTTAAAAAATAATATGGTACATTTTTTAGCAACAGATTCACACAATAACACTGTGTATGATGTGTATGATAAGGCAATAAAAAAGATAAAAAAAGTAATAAATGATGATGATATATATGAAAAGATAATATATGAAAACCCACAAAAAGTATTAAGTAATGAAGAAATTAATATATGGTATCCAAAATCTAGTAAATAATATTTGCTAGATTTTTTTTGCTATTTTTTTATTGCTATTATTATATAATTTATGCTACTATTTATGTAGGAGGTTTTATATATGAAAAGTAAAGTAACCGTGATAATTTTAATAGTAGTAATTGTATTTTTAGGAGCTTTATCTTTCTTCTTTGGGTACAAGTTTTTAAATTCTGATGAAAAGATAAATGAATTAATAGCTCAGGTTGAATCTTTGACTAATGAGAAACAGGAAATTGAAACTCAGTTAGGTCAAGGAGGAGAAGCAGATGGCACTCAAAATGAGGTTCAAACTGTTGAAAAACTAATTATACCAAAATTTGATTACGAAAAAGGCTCAACTTATAATGGCGAAAAATTATCTTATGACGGATATGTTTGCTACACAGATACAGGATCATGTCATATAAAAGGAAATACTGCAAACTATCAAAGCTCTTCATCAAATAGCAATGAAAAACATACATATACTATTGATGAAAATATAGTTGATGTGGTTAGAACTTGGATAAGTGATGGCTCAAATATAGCAACATGTATTTTAGGTGAATCAGGAAATGTATATATTAATTTACTTGGAAATAATGGAGATAATATGACTAAAATCGATTCTGTTTCTAACATTTGTAGATTGTTTGTTACAACTTTAACTGATGGACAAGGACGTCAATTACGTACAATTGTTGGAGTTGATACTGATGGAAATAACCACGATATATGTACTATATATAATAATACTATAACAAGAATATGGTAAATAATATTTAAGATAGGTAGTTTTTTACCTATCTTTTTTTTACTTCATATGTTATAATATTTTCAGGTGATTATATGGAGCAGGAAAGAAAAAAAGCTTTGTTAGTTGGTGCTAATATAGATTTTGAAAAAGATTTTGATGAAAAAATGGATGAGCTTGAAAGACTAGCAAATGCATGTGAAATAGATGTAGTATCAAGAGAAATACAAAATTTATTTGAAATAAATAGAGCATTATATATAGGTAAAGGAAAAGCAGAAGAAATATCTAAAATAGCAGATACTTTAAATGTAGATTTAGTAATTTTTAATAATGAATTATCTCCAACACAACTTAGAAATTTACAAGATATTATAAATTGTAGTGTGTTAGACAAGACATCTTTAATACTTGAAATATTTTCCA
This sequence comes from uncultured Clostridia bacterium, assembly GCA_944388585.1. GTDB lineage: Bacteria > Bacillota > Clostridia > TANB77 > CAG-465 > CAG-465. Next base: position 205,799 of record CALXJI010000002.1, on the reverse strand, counting down.
AAAGAGCAAGAACTAAAGAGGCAAAATTGCAGGTAGAAGTCGCAAGACTTGAGTATATGTTACCAAGACTTGTTGGAATGCGTACTAATCTTGGAAGACAAGGAGCAGGCGCAGGGCTTAGTAATAAAGGTGCTGGAGAAAAAAAATTAGAATTAGACAGAAGAAGAATAGAGTCAAAACTTACAGAGTTAAAAAAAGAATTGGAAGAATTATCTAAAGATAGAGAAGTACAAAGAAAAAGAAGAGAAGAATCAGATCTTCCTTTAGTATCTTTAGTTGGATATACTAATGCCGGAAAATCTAGTTTAATGAATTATATGATTGATAGGTTTGTAAAAGATGATGAAAAGAGAGTCTTAGAAAAAGATATGTTATTTGCAACTCTAGAAACATCAGTTAGAAAAATAGAATTAGAAGATAATAGAAAATTTTTGCTATCTGATACTGTAGGATTTATAAGCGATTTACCACATGATTTGGTAAAAGCTTTTAGATCAACTCTTGAAGAAATAAAAAATGCAGACTTACTTTTAGAAGTAATAGACTATTCAGATCCTAATTTTTATGATCATATTCAAGTTACAAAGCAAACGTTAGAAAAATTGGGAGTTATAGATATACCAATTATATATGTGTATAACAAATCTGAACTTATGTTAGATAAGCTTCCTTTAATAGATGAAAATGAGATATATTTATCTATTAAACAAAAAAGAGGAATGAATGAACTTATAGATATGATAGTCGATAGATTATTTAAAAATTATAAAAGATGTAATATGCTTATTCCGTTTTCTGAAGGTAGTGTTTTATCGTATTTAATGGATAATGCTAATGTACTTAATACAGAATATACAGAAAATGGTACTTTGATAGATATTGAATGTAGACTTTCTCAGTATAATAAATATAAAGAATATGTAAAATAAAAAGCACTTATGTGCTTTTTATTTTTATAAATTTATTTTTTTTACAAATAATATAAATATGGAAGTTATTGTATACATTATTGTAGGAATATTGAATGGACTTTTCTCTTCAGGAGCAGGACAAATATTAATATTTTATTTAATTTATATCTTAAAACAAGACACTAAAAAATCAAGAGAATTTTCCCTAAGTGTAATGCCAATAATTTCAATTCCTACGTTTATTTATTTTTTTTCAAAATCAGATATTAATCTTATTACTTGCTTAATTTTTGTGGTTATATCATTAATTTTTGGATATCTAGGAAATGTTGTAATGAAAAAAATGAATAATAATATTTTAAACTTAATATCTGGATTATTCCTTTTTATTTTAAGCTTTTATAGCTTATGGAGGTTAAAATGATATATTTTATAGCATGTCTTTCTTCTTTTCTATCAGGAATGGGTATTGGAGGAGGATCGTCTTTTATAATTCTTTCATTATTATTTGAACTTTTAAATATTGATCAAGCAAGAACATATAATTTAATATTATTTATTTCAGTTGGAATATTTATTATATTTAAAAACTTAAAAAATAAGAAAATATTTGATAAAAAATATTTTAAATCGTTATTTTTTATTATTATTGGATGTATTTTAGGAATGATTTTAAACAAATATATTAATTCGGAACAAATAAAAAAATTTTTTTATATGTTTATGCTAATTATTGGTATATATGAAATAATTACTAGTTTAATTAATATTAAAAATGAGAATAATAATTATAAGAAAGGAGAATGATAAAATGGAATTTATAAAAGGAACAATAATAGGAATGGTAGCTGGAACATGTTTAGGTGTAATTAAAAATGAAATGTTTTGTGATATAATAAAACAAGGCAAAAGAAAATTTAGAAAAATGCAGAAAAAGATAAGTTTTTAGAATATTAGATTCAAAAGTAAAAATTTACTTTTGAATTTTTTATGTAAAATAAATCATTTTCTTACTTTTTAGTATCTATTACTTGATATTTAACTTTATTTATAATATAATTATAAATGTATAAGTTTAATTATTTTAATAAGTGAGGTAATCAATATGGCATATAAAAAACCAATTATTTCATTATTAATTGTTTCTGCACTTTTAGCTATAGTTAATGAATTTGTGTTCGCTGCAAGTAACACAGTCACAAATGACCAAATTTTAGATGGTGCTTTAAATATTTTAGTAATGATACAAAAATACTCATGGCCTTTTGTTATACTATTTTTAATATTTGCTTTATATAAATATTATGTAGTTGGATCTGAAGTTTTAGCTTCTAAGATACAAGGTCAAAATATGGTAATGGGCATTGCTGTCTTTATGGTAGTAGTACAATGTTTACCATTAGTATATGCATTTATAATTATATAATAAATATTATATTAATATAGCCTTAAAATAAATTAATTAGAAGGGAAGAGAATATGAAAGTACTTTTTGGAATGAGTAACGAGCAGACAGTTAAAGATATTGCAAGACATTATGAGGAAAAATATAAGGAAAAATTAGAATATAAAATGGCTTTTTATTTTGGACAGTTTAGTAAAGAAATATCTACTGGTCAATATGATAGAGCTGTTCTAAGTGAAGAATTAGAAAAACTGCCTACTAAAAGTTACGCGGAAGCAGATAAACAATTATTTGAATATATAGATAAAGTAACTAATGATTTTGAAGCTAGAGATTTAATTTATGTTGCATCTGATAGGAGAAAATTAGGAGATAGTTTTTTAGCTAGATTATTTTTCTTAGGAGTATATACAACTTTAACAGGCTCTGACAGAACAATAAGAAAAGTTTGTGAAGCAATAAATAGTCCTACAAGTAAAAGAGATGCAAAAAAATATTATGATAATTTTGATCCTAACAGTGTATATAATACTTCAGAAGTTAGTGAAATAGAATTAAGAAGAATAATAGCATATTATAAAAATCTAAATGGTGATACTAGTAGATATAATGAAATATTTGATAGAATTGTATCTCAATATACAACAGAGCAGATGGGAGTTATTATTAACTGGCTTCCAAAGGATGTAAAAGACTATTTATCACAAAATAGTGATTCATATAAAAGCATTTTAGAAAGTAATAATATTTCTGCAGTGCAGCAAGCTGAAGCAACTCCACAAAAACCAATTGTAGACAAAAGCAAAAATAATTCAAATTATGAGATACAAAATGGAAAAGAAATCGTAAAACAAATAGTTGTAAAAGAACCTGCAAAAGAAAAAATAGTAGAAAAAGTAGTAGAAAAAGAAGTTCCAAAAGTAATAACACAAGTAAAGGAAGTAGAAGTAGTAAAAAAATATTATGACGTTCCAGAGGATTATAAAAAAACAGTATGTTTCGTTGGCGCACCTAAAGCTGGCACTACGTTTTGTATAAATGCAATAGGTACATATTTAGCAAAAAAAGGTGTAAAAACAGCAATAGTTGATATGTCAAGAAAAAGGGATATGTATACAATTTATACATATGATAATACTGGAAAAAGAAATATTGCTGGAGAAAGTCTTAGATATGCATCTAGCGGCAAAAATGAACCATTAGTATATGAAAAGTTAAGTATATATACAGCTGTACCTGGAGAAGATAGAAAATCATATAATCCTAATTTATTAATAGATACAGTTTCTAAAAATAATAATGTTGTATTAATAGATGCGGATTTTAGCACACCACTTGATTATTTTAGATTAGCTCAAGACATATATATAGTACAGGACATGAATGTATTAAATATAAGTCAAATAACAATGTTTTTAAGAGAATTAAAACAACGTGGTATAGGCATGGAAAAAATAAAAATAATAATAAATAAATATGTTGAATGTAGTTTATCTTCCAAAGATATAATTGATGGTATTGCAACATATACAAGTTATGATTTGAAAATGTTTGATGAATTATTTAATCCTAAAAGAGTACAATATTTTATATTGCCATTTGATGTAGAAAACTATAAAAAATATATAGAAATGGTATATAAGTATTCAAATAAATTTTCAAGCTTTACTAAAGAATTTCAGGATAATTTAAATCAGATAATAAATACTATATATCCTACAAAAGGTAAAGTAAGTGTTGAAGAAAAACATTATACGCAAGAAAGTAGTAAAGGACAAAAAAGATTTGGTTTGTTTAGAAAAAAACAATAAATTTTGATTAGATATTTTTAAGGAGTGTGATATTATGGATCAAAATACAACAGTTTTTAAACCACAAAGGGATGAATCAAAAAGAGTAAAGGAAATTATGGAGAAAGTTGTAGCAGCTTTAAAAGACAAAGGATATGAGCCAACTAGTCAGATAATTGGATATATTTTATCTGGAGACCCAACTTATATAACATCTCATCAAAATGCAAGAGCTTTAATTTGTAAAATTGAAAGAGATGATTTATTGCAAGAAATGATAAAAAAATATTTAGATTTATAGGTGAAATATGAAAAGAATATTAGGAATAGATTATGGAGATGTAAGAGTTGGTCTTGCTATCTCTGATTCTTTAAGAATAACTGCTCAAGGTCTTGATACATTAGTAATAAATGGAAGTGATAAGAAATTTATTAGTGGTATAAGAGAGCTTCAGAAAAAATATGATTTTGAAGAGGTAGTTATTGGATATCCTAAAAATATGAATGGAACCAAATCTGATAAGACAGAAAAGATAGACAGTCTTATTCCTAAACTAGAAGAGATTGGACTTACAGTACATAAATGGGATGAAAGACTTACTACAGTTTCTGCATATAAAACTATGAAAGAGATGAAAATATCTCAAAAAGAAAAAAATAGAGTGGCGGATAGATTGGCAGCTACTTATATATTAGAAGGATATTTGAATATGCTATCTAGATAGTGTATAAAAATATATAAATATACTTTAAAGGAGGAAATTAAATGGATAAACAAGAAGAATCTTTAGGATGTGGTGGTTCATGCGGAACTTGCGGTGGATGTGGACATGATCATGATCATGATGACAGCTCTCTACCAATAATCGTTCTAACAGATGAAAATGGAAAAGATGTTACTTTTGAAAAACTAGATGTTGTAGTACTAGATGAAAGATCTTTTTTAATTTTATCTGAAGTAAAGGAAGAAGAAAGTGATGAAATTGATGTTGTTATTTTAGAAATCAAAGAAGAAAATGGTGAAGAAGTATACGATACAGTAGTAGATGAAGAACTATCCAAGAAAGTATATTCACAATTTTTAAAACAACAGGGAATTGAAGAAGACGAAGAAGAATAAGTAAAAAAGTAAAGAAATTAAAAATTTCTTTACTTTTTTTATATGTTTGTGATTTTTTTGAAAACTATATGTAAGTAATGAATTTTTGGTGAAAATAGACATAATATGTTTATTTTGACTTATGTATGTGGTATAATAAGTACGGTGATAAAGAAATGGAAAGTGCATATAGACTATTTAATATTAGTCCAAAATTAGAAGAAATATCTAGAAAATCTGAAGAGGAAATAAAAGATATTTTTAAACAAATTGAAGAAACAGCATTATATAATCAAGCAAGAGTATTAAAAGCTTTTCAAAATGTTCCAATTGGTCAGGTACATTTTACAAAAACAACAGGATATGGACATGGAGATATAGGAAGAGAAGCGATTGAAAAGGTTTATGCAGAAGTATTTGATGCACAGGATGCTTTAGTAAGAGTACAATTTGTAAGTGGAACTCATACTATAGCAACTGCATTAAAAGGAATTTTAAGATATGGAGATGAAATGCTTGCTATATCTGGTATGCCATATGATACTTTATGTACAGTAATTGGACTTGAAGAAAATAAAAATTCTTTAATAAATCAAGGTATTAAATATTCACAAATAGATTTAGATGAAAATGATAATTTTAAAATAGAAGAAATAAAAGAATATTTAAAAAATCATAAAGTAAAACTTGTTCACATACAAAGATCTAGAGGATATGCAGTAAGAAAAGCATTACTTATATCTCAAATAGAAGAAGTTATAAAAGAAATAAGATCAGTAGATAATGATGTAGTTATTTTTGTAGATAATTGTTACGGAGAGTTTACTGAAGAAAAAGAACCAACAGCAGTTGGAGCAGATATATGTTGTGGAAGTTTAATAAAAAATGCTGGTGGCGGTCTTTGTGAGATGGGTGGATATATATGTGGTAGAAAAGATTTAATAGAAGATATTGTACAAGAATTATATTGCCCAGGACTTGGAAAAGAAAATGGTGCAACACTTGGACAAAATCAAAATATAATACAAGGATTTTTTATGGCGCCAACTGTTGTAGCATCAGCTTTAAAAGCAATGGTATTTGCCGCAAAATTACTTGAAAATTTAGGATTTGATGTATTTCCTCAAGCTGAAGATAAACGTAGTGACATCGTACAAATTATTAATTTTCATGATAAAAACAAGCTTATAAAATTTATTCAAGGTATACAATATGCATCTCCAGTGGATAGTAATGTAGTTCCTATGCCTTGGAATATGCCAGGATATTCAGATGAAGTTATCATGGCAGCTGGAACTTTTATGGAAGGTGCGTCAATAGAACTTTCAGCAGATTCTCCAATGAGAGAGCCATATGCAGCATATATGCAAGGAGGACTTTCATATGAGTCGGCAAAGCTTGCAATACTTATTGCTACAAATAAAATGTTAGGAGAGTAGTTTATGAAAGTTATAGTTATAGGCGCAGGTGCTGCAGGAATGATGGCAGCTATAACTAGTGCAAAATATGGAAATGAAGTAATATTACTTGAAAAAACTAAAAGTATTGGAAATAAATTAAAAATAACAGGAAAAGGAAGATGTAACTTAACTTTTGATGGAGATATAGAAGATTTTAAAAGTAATATAGTTAAAAATTCGAAATTTATGTATAGCTCATTTTCAAATTTTACAAATAAAGATGCAGTAGAATATTTTAATAGTATTGGTGTTAAAACTAAAGTAGAACGAGGTGGAAGAATATTTCCTGTAAGTGATAAGGCAGAGGATATAGTACTTGCATTAAAAAATGAGTTAAGAAAATATAATGTAAAAATAGACTATGAAACAGAGTTAAGGGATTTTATTATAAAAGACAATACTTTAATTGGAATAAGAACAAATAAAAAAGACTATTTTGCAGATAAGTTTATATTATGTACTGGAGGAAAAAGCTATAAAGCTACTGGAAGTAGTGGAGAATGTTTTGAAATACTAAAAAAGTATGGACATAATATAATTGATTTAAGAGCTGGTCTTGTTCCTTTAAAATCTAATGATGAGATTTGTAATAAATTGCAAGGTCTTACTTTAAAAAATGTAAATTTTAAAATATTAGATAAAGAAAAAATTATATATAATTCATTTGGTGAAATGCTTTTTGCACATTTTGGACTTACAGGTCCTATTGTGCTAAGTGGAAGTAGTTTGCTTAATAGACTGGAAAATCTAGGGGATAAGTTTACAAAAAAAGATATTTGTGGTATAATTGACATAAAGCCAGCGCTAAGCCTCGAAACACTTGATAAGAGGATAAAAAGAGATTTCGATAAATATTCGAATAAAGAATTTAAAAATTCACTTGTTGATTTATTGCCTCAAAAAATGATACCAGTTATTGTTGAGTTAAGCAATATAAATCCAGATAAAAAAGTACATCAAATAACTAAAGAAGAAAGAGGTAGACTTGCATATTTAATAAAAAATCTAAAAATTCAAATTGTTGATCTTATGCCAATAGATATTGCAATAATAACTTGTGGTGGAGTAGATGTAAAGCAAGTAAATCCTAAAACTATGGAATCTAAAGTTATTAAAAATTTATTTTTGGCAGGAGAGGTTTTAGATGTCGATGCTTTTACAGGAGGATTTAATCTACAAATAGCTTTTTCAACAGCTGTAGCAGCTGGTAAAAATATATAAAGGAGGAATGTGATTATGGAAGAGAATGAAAAAAATTCTAGTTTTGAAACAACTTTTGTCTCAGAAAAAAGAAAAAGAGGTGTGCCTAAAGTAATAATTATTATAATTGGTATTATATTAGTATCAGTTATAAGTTCTCTTACAACATACTTTTTAGTAAGAGGTAATAATTCTCAAATAAGTGTAGGAAATACAACATATAATGTTGAAAATGTGGAAAATCCCGTTGTAGCTGTTGCTCAAATAGCAGGTCCATCTGTTGTTGGAGTAAAAGTAGATTTTTATGAGCAAGGATTTTTTGGAGAACTACAAGAAACATCTGAGGAAGGTTCAGGAATTATATATTCTGAAGATGGATATATAATAACTAATTATCACGTAGTAGAAGATGCAATTTCATCTACCAGTGCACAGGTTACAGTTACTTTATCTAATCAAGAAGAATATGAAGCAGAAATCATAGGAACAGATTCAGTTACAGACCTTGCATTGTTAAAAATAGATGTTACAGGACTTACACCAGCAACATTTGGTAAATCATCAGATTTACAAGTTGGTGAACTTGCAGTTGCTATTGGTAACCCATTAGGTCAAGAGTTTGCAGGGAGTGTTACAGTTGGTTATATTTCAGCATTAAACAGAACTATAACAACTGATGGTAGAACATATAAATTAATTCAGACAGATGCAGCTATAAATCCTGGTAATAGTGGTGGAGCTCTTGTTAATTCGAAAGGTGAAGTGGTTGGTATAAATACTGTTAAAGTTACTGATACTACAGTTGAAGGTTTGGGTTTTGCTATTCCAAGTGATGATGCTTTAAAAATAATTGAAGAGCTAAAATTAACCGGAAAAATTGTTAGACCATATATTGGAATATATGGAATAGATATGGATGAAGCTACTGCAAAAAGAAATAATCTAGTTGAAGGAATTTATGTATATCAAATATTTAGTGGTTCACCTGCCGATCAAGCTGGACTTTCTAGAGGAGATATAATTGTTGAATTTGATGGACAACAAGTTACAACAAAGCAGGAATTAAATGATGCTAAAAACCAAAAATCTATAGGCGATAAAGTAAAACTTAAAGTTTATAGAGGAGGAAATTACCAAGAACTTGAAATCACATTAGGCGGTGATGATGGGGTATCAAGTGAAGTAACTAATTAATATAATATAAATAAAGAGTTTGAAGTATATTTCAAACTCTTTTTCTTGATTAATTTTGCTATTATATGTATAATAAAATTGAGGTATAATATATGAAACCAAATTTAAGATATGGTTATATAACATTTTATAAAAAAGATAATAAGAAAATAAAAATATCATATATTAGTATTTTATTATTAATTATAGCAATGTTTATGTTAATACCTATTTTAGAAAATACAATATTTAATTTAATAGATTATAGTAAAATAGATAATAGAATAAAAATAAGTGATATAAAAGTTAAAATAGAAGCTAGCAATGTAAAGCCTGAATTATATGTAGAAGAAGTCTACCAACCTATAGATAATGGAAAAAAATATGTTGCACTAACTTTTGATGATGGACCAGGAAAATATACAAAAGAACTAGTAGATTTACTTATAAAAAATAATGTAAAAGCTTCATTTTTTATGGTGGGGCAAAACATTAAAAATTATAAATCATCTGTAAAGTATGCATATGATAATGGTATGGAAATATGCAATCATTCACAAAATCATAAAAATTTGAAGAATTTGAGTAAAGAAGAATTAGAATATGAAATAAACAGTGTAGATGATATGTTAGAAGAAATAACAGGACAAAAGCCTAAATATTATAGATCCCCTGGCGGAAATCAAAATGATACAGTACTTAGTACGATACAAAAACCATGTATTTTATGGAATGTAGACACTAGAGATTGGGAAAGCAGAGATACAGAAAAAATTATTTCTAAAACCTTAAAAGAGGTTGATGATGGAGATATAATACTTATGCATGAGATATATAAAACGACATTAGATGCAGTTGAACCTATTATAATTAAATTAAAAGAAAAGGGATATAATTTTGTAACTGTAACTGAGCTATATAAAATTAAAGGAATACCTTTAGAAAATGGTAAAATATATTATGGTATGTAACTATTATATAAGTATAATAGTTACTTTTTATTGACTTCAATATGAGAATATTATATAATTATATAAGATGTATTTTACATAATAGTAAATAATTTGCACTATAGAAAAAAATAATTATTAAAAGGGGGAATTGTTATGAAAAGATCAATTATTGTATTTTTTGTTATTTTAATTATTGCAATGATAGTTATTGCTTTTATTCCAATTTATAGGAATTATAATACATTAAATATCGTAAAACTTGAAACTAAAAATATGGAATATGGTAGTGTTAAAAATGAAGAAAAGGTAGACAAAAACTATGAAATGTATTATCAAAATTTTGAATGTGAAAATGAATTTTTTAATTCTAAAGTAAATGAAGTTGTAATTTCAAAAATTGAATCTTTTATAGAAAAAAACGATATTGAAGATAGAGTATTTAAAAAAGATAAAGCAGTTTTTTTACAATCAATAGATACATATAAAGTAAATGATAATATTGTAAGTGCAAAAATTATCACTAAAATAAAGGATTTGAAAAAAGATGAATATAATACAGAAATTACTACTTTTAATTGTAATTTAATTGAAAGCAAAGAAATATCATTAGATGAATTATTTAAGCAGGAATATCAAGAAAAAATAGCAGATGCTTATTCTGAAAAATATTTTCTTACACAAAATGCAATAGTATTTTTAAAGCGGTGAAGATGAGCAAAGTTATACATATAATAATCTAAAGGAATGCATAAATTCAACATTACTTAATGCACAAAATTTAAGTGTATCAGAGGAAGAATATCAAAATCTAATACCTAGGTTGATAGATAAAAATAAGAAAATGGTAGCACTAACTTTTGATGATGGACCTCATTCAAGAAATACTGATGATATAGTTAATATATTTTCTAAGTATAATGCTCATGCAACATTTTTTATGCTAGGGTCAAATGTAGTTAAATATCCAGATGTTGTAAAAAGAGTATATGATGCAGGGCATGAAATTGGAATACATACATGGAGTCATAAAGAGCTTACTAAATTATCTAGTGACGAGATAAAAAATGAAGTAAATAATACTGCAAGTGAAATAGAAAAAATTACAGGTAAAAAGCCAACACTTGTAAGACCTCCATATGGCTCTATAAATGAAAAAGTAAGAAATGCAATAGATAATCCATTAATATTATGGAATATAGATTCATTAGATTGGAAAAGCAGAAATAAAGAAAAAATTGTACCATTGGTACTAAACGATGTACAAGATGGAGATATAGTATTACTTCATGATATACATTCTACTACGGTACCTGCTGTGGAAGAAATACTTAAATATTTAGTAGAAAATGATTATCAAATAATAACAGTATCACAAATGCTTAATGCTAAAGGTTATGATTTAAGTAAGACAAGAATTTTTTATTCTGCTAGACAGTAATTTAAAGATAAGGAATTTTCCTTATCTTTTTTATATTGCCCAATTTTATTTTAAGTAATTATTTTTTTGATTTATTTGGATTTTTAGTGTATAATTAGTTAAGTTGAGAGGTTTTATAAATGGCAAAAAAAGTAATAATAGCAGAAAAACCAAGTGTGGCAAAAGAATTTGCAAAAGCTTTAAAAATAAATGCGGTAAATAAAAATGGATATATGGAATCTAGTGATTATATAGTAACGTGGTGTGTAGGACATCTTGTAACAATGTCTTATCCAGAGAAATATGATGAAAAAATGAAATATTGGAATTTATCTACATTACCATTTATTCCAAAGGAATTTAAATATGAAGTCATAGATAATGTAAAAAAACAATTTGACATAGTATCTAATATTTTAAATAGAGAAGATGTAGATTTAATATATGTATGTACTGACTCAGGAAGAGAAGGAGAATATATTTATAGACTAGTAGATGAAATGGCAGGTAGTCCCAAAAAGGAAAAAAGGCGTGTTTGGATTGATTCTCAAACAGAGGAGGCAATATTAAATGGAATTAAAGAAGCAAAATTATTAGATGAGTATAATTCTTTATCTGATGCTGCATATTTAAGAGCAAAAGAAGACTATTTAATAGGAATTAATTTTTCAAGATTATTATCTTTGTTATATGCAAAAAGATTAGCAAAGACTATGGGGGAAGAAAGAGCAGTAATATCAATTGGTAGAGTTATGACATGTGTATTAGGACTAATAGTTAATAGAGAAAATGAAATAAGAAATTTTAAGAAAGTTAATTTTTATAAAATACAGGGAGATTTTTTTAAAAGCGAGGAAAATGTATTTAAAGGAGATTTTAAAGTAACAAATACATCTAGTGTATATGACTCTATAAAATTATATAATGATACTGGATTTAAGGAAAAGCAAGACGCACAGGATTTTATAGAGTATTTATCTAAAAATAAAATAGGAAAAATAGAAAATATTACTAAAAAGAAAAGTAAAGAGAATCCACCACTTTTATTTAATCTTGCAGAAGTACAAAATGAATGCACAAAAAATTTTAAAATTAGTCCAGATGAAACATTACAAATAATTCAAAATTTATATGAAAAGAAGTTAGTTACATATCCAAGAACAGATGCAAGAGTTTTATCTAGTGCAGTAGCAAAGGTTATTAGTAAAAATCTTAATGGACTTGCTAAAATGAAAATTAACGATGAAATTGATAAAATAATAGATAAAATGGTAAAAGAAAAGTATAGTATTAAGCTTGAAAAGACAAAATATGTAGATGATAGTAAAATAACAGATCACTATGCAATTATTCCAACAGGACAAGGAAAAGAGAATATAGATAAACTTACAAGTCTTGAAAAAGAAGTATATTTTTTAATTGTTAAAAGATTCTTAGCAATATTTTATCCACCTGCTATATATAATAGAATTTCAATTACAATAGATATAAGTGGTGAAAAGTTTTTTACAAATGCTAAAGTATGTGAAGAGTTAGGGTATTTGGAAATATATAAAAATGATAAAAAAGTAGAAAAAGAAGATACAGAAGAAAAAGATAATAAGGATGATGATCAGATATTAACAAATAGTGATATTTTAGCAAACTTAAGAAAAAATGATGTTATCAATATAAAAGGATTTAATATTAAAACCGGAGAGACTACGCCACCAAAGAGATATTCATCTGGTTCTATGATACTTGCAATGGAAAATGCTGGAAAATTAATTGAAGATGAAGAACTACGAGAGCAAATAAAGGGGAGCGGAATAGGAACTAGTGCTACAAGGGCAGAGATTATAAAAAAATTAGAAAAAATAGATTATATAGCTACTAATAAAAAGACACAAATTTTAACTCCAACAAAAAGAGGAGAATCAGTATATGAAATAGTTTCAAATACAATGCCAGATTTGCTTAATCCAGAGCTTACAGCAAGTTGGGAAAAAGGACTTACTATGGTGGCACAAAAAGAAATTAGTGCAGATGAATTTATGAAGAAATTAGAAGAATATATTAGAAATAAAGTAGTAAAATTTAAAAAAAGTAGAAATCAGTATTTGTATGGCTATTAATTATTGCTTTTTTCTATTTTTAATGTATAATTATATTATGAGTATTTTAAAGGAGAGTTAGAAAGATTATGGAATATAATGAGTTAGAAGAAAAAATGCAAAAAGCTGTAGATTATTTATGCGAAGAATTAGCAGCGATAAGAGCAGGAAGAGCAAATCCTGCAATATTAAATAAAGTAACAGTAGAGTATTATGGGGTACAGACTCCATTAAATCAAATAGGTGCAATTTCTGTACCAGAAGCAAGACAAATTTTAATAACTCCATGGGATAGATCTTTACTTGGTCAAATAATAAAAGCTATTCAAGTTGCTGAACTTGGAGTTAATCCTATAAATGATGGAAATAGTGTAAGACTTACTTTTCCAGAGTTAAATGAAGAAAGAAGAAGACAAATTGTAAAGGATGTAAAGGCTTTAGGAGAAGATGCAAAAATCGCTATTAGAAATTTAAGAAGAGATGGAATAGATGATGCTAAAGCATTAAAAAATAGTGGAGAAATGACAGAAGATGAATTAAAATCAGCAGAAGAAAAAATTCAAAAAATAACAGACAAATATACAGACAAAGTAGAAAAAGTAATTGAAAATAAAGAAAAAGAGGTAATGGAAGTATAAAAGAGTAAGGGGTTTTTAAATTGAAAGAGAGTGTAAAAAGATTGACATCTGGATTTATTTTTATGGCAGTTTTAATACTTGTTTTGTGTTTAAATAATGCTATAGTAGATTCAGCTTTTGTTCTATTACTATCTATTATGGGCGTATATGAGTATAATAAATGCTTTAAAGCTAAAGGATATAATCCAATTTCAATTATAGGATATATTAGTTGCTTTGGCACTTTATTACTGGGTGCTAATATAGATGTATTAACTAAAATTAATATTATTGCAATTTCAATTCCAATTTTACTTACTATAATGTTTTCTTATATAGTTATAAAGAAATTAAAGGTAAATATTATTGATGTTGTTATAACATTTTTTTCAATAATATATGTTCCATTTTTATTTTCTTTTATTAAGTTATTATTTTTAATGCCACATGGTAGAATTTTTGTAATACTTGCATTTGCAAGCTCAATTTCTACAGATACTTTTGCCTATGAAATAGGCTCACGCTTGGGTAAGCATAAATTGTCAGAAGTTGTAAGTCCTAAAAAAAGTATAGAAGGATCAATAGCTGGTATTATTGGTTCTATAATAATATGTAGTATAGTTGCTGTTATAACAAATACATATTTTGGTACAAATTTTAATATAATATTAATAGCAATTATGGGATTTATTTTAAGCATAGTTGGACAGATCGGTGATTTAGCAGCATCATCTATAAAAAGATTTTGTGGAGTAAAAGATTTTAGCAATATTATGCCAGGACATGGTGGTATTTTAGATAGATTTGATAGTGTTATGTTTATAGCACCTATATTATATTCATTTATATACTTATTTAATTTAATATAGATAATATAAAGGGAGGTAACAAATTTGATAACTTTTTTAATAACTATAGTAAAATTACTTGCTATAATTGTTGCAGTTGCTACAGTTCATGAATTTGGACATTTTTTAGCAAGTAAATTATTAAAAGTTGGAGTAGATGAATTTTCAATAGGGTTTGGACCCAAAATTGTTCAAAAGAAATTTAGAGGTACAATGTATTCTCTAAGATGGATCCCACTTGGTGGATATTGTGCCATAGAAGGTGAAGAGGCTACAGAGGATAATAAAGAAAGTGAAACATCATATCAAAAGAAAAATGCTTTTGAGAAGATTATTATCCTTTCAATGGGTGTAATATTTAACTTTATTTTAGCAACAGTAGTATTTTTAGCAGTATATTTACCAGGAAATGTTGCTACAACGCAAGTTACATCTTTTACAGAAAATTCAGTACTCGCACAAGCTGGACTTCAAGCGGGAGATATAATAAAATCTATTAATGGAAAAGAAGTTGAATTATATTCACAAATTTCAAATTATAGATTAAATGGTGATTCAAATGATATTACTTTAGAGTATGAAAGAGATGGGCAAATATATACTACTACAGTAAAAGATGCTAGAAGAATAGAAGGGAAAATTGGTATTAGTTTTAAAATAGATGATGATGGTAATCAAACAAATGTTGTAGAACTTACAGGTGCTGGAACAAGTGCTACAGAAGTCGGAATAAAGGCAGGAGATATTATATTATCTGTAGATAATGTATCAACACCGGATGCAACTAGTGTAGTAAATGAGATCCAAAAAAAGCCAGATCAAGAAGTAGTAATTAAAGTACAAAGAGGAGAAGAAGTAATAGATTATAGTATTATACCGGAAGCAACTGAGGTTTTTGATTTAGGCATAGCAAGTATTGCAACAACAAAGTCTAATATTTCATATGCATTCATTGAAACAGTAGAAAATATTAAAAGCATAGTAGGATCATATGTAGATTTATTTACAGGTAAGGTATCTTTAAATAATATGTCTGGAATTGTGGGAATTGGTGAAGTTGTTTCAAAAAGTGAAGGTGTATTAAACTTCTTCTTCCTAATGGCAATGATAAGCATGGCAGTTGGTGTTGCAAATATATTACCATTTCCACCACTTGATGGAGGAAAAATATTACTAGTACTTATAGAATGTGTAACAAGAAAGAAAGTATCTGAAAAGGTAGAGCTTACTGTATCATATATAGGACTTGGACTTTTACTATTGCTAACAGTGTTTGTAACATATAAGGATATAGTAAGAATTATATAGTTTAGGGGGATAAACATATGACTGAGTATATAGTATTGATATTTGCAGCTATTGCAGTAATTATAGTAGCAAAGCTGCTTGCATGGCCTATCAAAAAGATTATAAAGCTAGCTATTAATGTAGGATTAGGTGTATTAATGATATATTTAGTAAATACATTTGGCGGTGCAATAGGAATAACAATTCCATTTAATATAGTAACAGCACTTATAGCTGGAATATTTGGAGTACCAGGAGTAATACTTTTAATTATAATAGGGTTTTTTATATAAAGTATAAAAGTATAAAAAAACATGTTGTATATTTTTTTATAACATAACTCAAACTATTAAAAGGTGAGGATTATGAAGAAAAAATATATAGCATGTCTTTTTTTTATTATGTTTTTAATATATAGTTTTGTAATAGTTTATGCACAAACTCAAAAAGTAGAAAGTTCTATATCAACGGATAAGGTATCTGGTGACAATATGGTAGAACTTCTTGCTAGACTTATAAATGGTGAAGCACGTGGTGAACCATATATTGGGCAAGTAGCAGTTGGTGCAGTTATAATGAATAGGGTAAAAGATCCATCTTTTCCTAATACTATAGCAGGTGTTATATATCAAAAGGGACAATTTTCGTGTGTAACAGATGGTCAATTTGATGTACCTATTGCTGAAGATTCAACAGTATATAAAGCTGCTCAAGATGCAATGAATGGTGTTGATCCTACAAATGGAGCTTTGTATTTTTATAATCCATCAAAAACCAAAAGTAAATGGCTATTTTCTTTAAAGACTTTAACAACAATTGGTAAGCATGTATTTGCTGTGGAGGAATAGCTATGTTTGAAAAGTTTGAAAAGAAAATAATATGTTTTAAAAAAAAGATTGGAAGCAAAAAACTTGGTATATTATTTTTTAGTATTTTTTCTTTAATAATTTTAGGAACAATGGTACTTTTAAAGCAATTTAAAATAGAAAAGCAATCTGTTCAAGATGAATATAATAGAAGTATGTATGATTTTGTAGCGAATATAAATAATGTTGAAAACGAAATAGTTAAATTAAAAATTACAGGTAATGATACGTATACTTTAACTACTCTTGCAAGTATTTTTGCAAAGTCTAATAGTGCAAAATCTAATTTAGATATATTGCCGTTTTCAGAAGGGAGTGTATCAAATGTATCTAAATTTTTGACACAAGTCAGTGATTTTTCATATTCTTTAATGAGAAACATAATAAATGGAGATGATATTTCAAATTATAAAGAGCAAATAGATACTATATATTCTAAAATATATGATTTATCTAGTGTTACAGAAGAAATATATAAAGAGTTAAATAATAAAAACATAAAGTGGGATGAACTAGAAAAAGTAGGAAATGAGAAAATAAAAAATACTCAAGCAGAGGAAGAATTATCTAGTGTTAACAAGATAGGTAAAACTTTTACAGAGTATGAAGGATTAATCTATGATGGTGCTTTTTCAGAACATGTACTCACAAGAGAGCCTAGTTTTTTAAGTCAAAATGTTGTATCTAATGATGAAGCACAAAATATATTAAAAGATGAATTAAATTTGGAGAGTATAACATTTAAACAAGAGCAAGACGGAAAAATTCCATTATATGTGTATGAGGCAAAGATATATGAAATAGAAACAGTAAAGACATTATATGTAACAAAAAATGATGCAAGATTATATCAAATGATTTCAGATAGAAAAGTAGAGGAAGAAAAAATTGACATAGAGAAGGCAAAAGAATATGCTCTAAATTATATTAACAGTGTTGGAATATATGATGTAGAACCGACATATTATCTTAAAGGTGAAAATATGGTTACTATTTCTTTTGCAGCTGTGCAAGATAATGTGATTATTTATTCAGATTTAATAAAAGTAAAGGTAGCTTTAGATAACGGAGAAATAATGAATTTTGAAGCAAATGGATATATATATAATCATAAAGTAAGAGAAATTTCACCTAAAAATTCTGTAGAGCAAGCAAAAGAAAAATTATATAAAGATTTAAATATTGATTCTCAAAGACTTTGTATAATTCCAACAGATTCTAAAGATGAAGTATTAGCATATGAATTTAAAGGAAATATAGATGATAAAGAATTTTTAGTATATATAAATGCTAATACATTACAAGAAGAAAAAATATATATATTGCTTAATACACCAGGAGGTACAATGGCAATTTAAGACACAAAAAATTAGTATTTCATAATTGAAATACTATTTTTTTTTTGATATAATAAATTAGAATTTATGTTCGGTATGATTATATAAATAATATGTATGAAATTTAATTAAAAAAGAAAAGGAGGGAAAGATATATGCAGTATATTTTAGTAGATTGTAGAATGAGAAATGTTGAAAAGAATATGTTAAAATATATGGGATATAGACTTGTAAGTATTGATAGATCACAAAATGTATATCCAGAAATAGCATCACATGTAGATATATTTGCAGTTAAAGTTGGAGATAATTTAATTGTAGAGAAAAGTAAATATGAAGATATGTTATTTTTAATTAAAAATAGTGGATATAATATTATATCTGGTAAGGAAGAAGTCGGAACTAAATATCCAGATGATATAAAGTATAATATATGTATTGTAGGAAATTATGCAATACATAATTTTAAATATACAGATAAAGTGGTGTTAAAATGTCTAAAAGAAAATGGTTATGAGTTAATAAATGTTGAACAAGGATATTCTAATTGTTCAATAGCAGTAATTGATGAAAGTAGTGTTATTACTACAGATAAAAAGATTGCGGAAAAATTAAGAGCAAATAATTTTAGTGTTTTACTATTAGACTATATACCAGATATAAAATTAAAAGATGAATATAACAATTATAGTAATATGACTGGTTTTATTGGTGGAGCAATTGGAAAAATAGGAAATAGTATAATAGTGTTTGGAGATTTAGATAAGATAGATAAAGATAATAAAATTAGGAAATTTATAACAGATAGAAAATTGAAAATAATAGATTTTAAAGGATTAGATGTTGTAGATTATGGTGGAATTTTAGAATTATAAAGGAGTAATATAAAATGAGCAATTTATTAGAAAATTTAAACGATAAACAACAAGAAGCAGTTGAATATATGGCAGGCCCACTATTAATTCTTGCAGGTGCAGGCTCTGGAAAAACTAGAGTATTAACATATAAAATTGCATATTTACTTGAAAAGGAAATTGTAAAACCATGGCAGATACTTGCCATTACATTTACAAATAAGGCTGCAAAAGAAATGAAAGAAAGAGTTGAAGCTTTAGTAGGACAAGTTTCAAATGATATGTGGCTTGGTACATTTCATTCTGTTTGTGTAAGAATTTTAAAAAGAGAAATTGAGCTTTTGGGATATACAAGGGATTTTAATATATTTGATGAAATAGATAAAGAAAAAGTTATAAAAGAAGTTATGAAAAAACTTAATATAGATGAAAAAGTTTATCCTGTAGGACTTATAAAATCTGAAATAAGTAAAGCTAAAGAGGCTATGAAAGATGAAGTAGCTTATCAAAAAGATGCAATGGGAGATTTTAGAAAAGAAGAAATAGCAAAAGTCTATAATATGTATCAAGAAACATTAAAAAAGAATAATTCTATAGATTTTGATGATATAATAATGCTTACTGTAAGGTTGTTTTTAGAAAATCCTGATAGACTTTTATATTATCAGAATAAATTTAATTATATTTTAGTTGATGAGTATCAAGATACTAACAGATCACAATTTTTACTTATTAGTATGCTTTCATCTGCAACTGGTAATATTTGTGTAGTTGGTGATGAATCTCAGAGTATATATGGTTTTAGGGGAGCAGATATATCTAATATTTTAAACTTTGAACAGGAATTTCCTAATGCAAAAATTGTTAAACTGGAAGAAAATTATAGAAGTACAAAAAATATTTTAAATGCTGCAAATGAAGTAATAAAGAATAATAAATCTAAAATAGATAAACAGCTTTGGACACAAAATGAAGAAGGAGATAAAATAGAATATAAAACTTTGAATAATGAGTATGAAGAAGTTGAATATGTTGTAGATGAAATTGATGACATTTGTAGAAAAGAGCATGAAAGCTATTCAAATTTTGCTGTACTTTTTAGAACTAATGCACAAGCACGTGTACTTGAAGAAGTGTTTATGAAGTCTGGAACTCCATATAAGCTTATTGGAGGAATAAAATTTTATGCTAGAAAAGAGATTAAGGATATAATTAGTTATTTAAAATTAATTCAAAATATTAATGATAATATTGCATTAAAAAGAATTATAAATGAACCTAAAAGAGGAATTGGAAATACAGCTTTAGATAAATTAGATGCATTGTCTTCTGAAAGTGGAATGTCAATTTTTGAATTTATACAAGATAGTAATAATTTAATTAGTTTTAGAAGTGCTGGAAATATAATGGAATTTAGAGATATGATAAATGATCTTATTAAAGAAAAGGATAAAATAAAAGTATCTGAACTTATAAAAAAGACTTTAAAAGATTCTGGATATGAGGACATGCTAAACTCAGAAGGAACAAAAGAAACAGAAATTAGATTTGATAATCTTATGGAATTTATAGGTGTGGCTATAGAATTTGAAAATGAAAATGCAGAAAATTCGCTTGGAGATTTCTTGGATAGCATTGCACTAGTCTCAGATGTAGATAACTTAGATGAATCAACTGATGCAGTTACACTTATGACAATGCATAGTGCAAAAGGACTAGAGTTCGATAATGTATTTTTAGTTGGTATGGAAGAAGGACTGTTTCCGTCAAAACGTTCAATAGAAGAAGATGTTCAAACAGAAGAAGAAAGAAGATTATGCTACGTTGCAATTACTAGAGCAAAAAAACATTTATTTATAACTAATACTAAAAAGAGAACATTATATGGCTCAACAACATATTCAACTCCATCTCGTTTTATTGATGAGATACCAGAAAACCTATTAAGTGAAACTTCAATTGAAAATAAAGAGAATAAAGGAATTAGAAATAATCAAAATACTTGGTTAGATAGTGAATATAAAAGAGTTGAGACATATTTGTCTAATAGAAATAGAGTAAGTGAAAATATCGAAAGAAAAGTAAAACCAAATATTGGTGTAAGTGTAGATTCATTTTTAAAGAATTTAGCTGGAAATAATCAAGTAAAAACTAATAATGTATCAAAATATAAAGTGGGTATGGAAGTTAAGCATAAAAAATTTGGTATAGGAATAATTGAAAATATTGAACCAGAAGGTGATGACTTTAAACTTGAAATTATGTTTGATGGATCTGGATTTAAAAGACTTATGGCAAATTATACGCCACTTGAAATAATAAAAGAGGAGTAGAAAATGAAAAAGATTACATTTGTTACAACAAACAAAGGAAAGATATCATCAGCAATGCAGTATTTAGGAGATTTAGATATTGAGGTGGTACCATATAATCATGAGCTTATTGAGCCTAGAACAGACGATATTCAAGAGATTGCAAAGCAAAAAGTATTGCAAGCATATGAACTTGTAAAACATCCTTGTATTGCAATGGATTCAGGATTTTATATAGAAGCTTTAAATGGATTTCCAAGAGCTTTTGTAAATTTTGCTTTAGATACACTTGGTGTTGATGGAATACTTGATGTTATGAGAGGAAAAGAAAATAGAAAATGTTCTTTTAAAGAATGTGTTGCATACTATGATGGGAAAGATATAAAATACTTTTTCTATGAACATAAAGGTGTTTTAGCTGATGAATATAAAGGTATAGATAAAAGCGATCAATGGAGTCCACTATGGCATATATATAAAGATAGTTTTGACTTAACTAAAACGCTTTCAGAACTTACAGATGAAGAGATGATGCAAAGAAGAAAGGTAACAGGCTCTTCATTACAAGAATTTGCAAAATGGTATAAAGATGTTAATAAAGAGGATAACTAAAAATTATCCTCTTTAAATATAATCAATTATTTTTTTATAATTATTTTTGATTTTTGCTTTATATATATATTATCTAGATATTTATTAATTTTATCTATTATTTTATCATCACAATCTTCTTTAGATAAATATAAGTTCGCATAGTATTCACATTTTTCAAGTAAAGACTTATCTGAGGTCTTTGTATATAAATTATAATATATAACTATTAAATCTTCACATGCCTTATATATATCATGTTTTGTACACTCTTCAAGTAGACTAATACTTTTGTTAATATCTTTTGGAATATTAATTTCAGGTACACCATTTTCATAAAAGTAATGTGCTAAATTATATTTTGCCCAAAAGCAAACCGAATATATTGTAGCTTGAGTTGCCTGATTATAATAATTAAAAGCTTTTTTTAAGTCTTTTTTAGTACCTATTCCAATTCTATACATTTCTCCTAGTTTATTAGCTGCCCAACTTTCACCTTGTGAGGCAGATGATTTATATAATAAAATTGCCTTTTGAAAATCTCCTTCTTCCTCATACATATTTCCAAGATTATTCATAGCATATATGTAGTTTTTATTTGCTGCAAATTCAAATAACTTTTTAGCTTTTTTTAAATCTTTTTGTATAAAAGGTATATTTCCTTCTTTAAATACAGTTCCTAAACTATTAATAGCGGCGATACAATTTACTTTTCTTGCTTTATTAAAATATCTAAATGCTTTTTTCATATCTTCTCTAGATTTTGAACCTACAAAACCATTATAGTATAAGTGGCCGAGTGCCCAAATTGCGTTTGGATGATTTTTTTGAGCAGCTGTTTTGTAAAAATTGAAACTTTCTTGGTATCTTGGATAACCTGCAACTTGTCCATATAACTCTAAAGAGCCCATTTCAAAACATGCATAAGGATTTCCTTTTTTTGCAAGCTCATGGATACCTCTTATGGACCAAAGACCACCCTTTAATTGAACTGTTACAAAATCTATTGCATCATCAGATGATACTTCTGAGGAATATAGAAAATCATCTAGAGTATCCATAAATTTATCTTCTATATATACAGGTTGTTTTTTATCTAATATTACGAAAAATAAAACTTCTATAAAAAACTTATATAAATTTTTAGAATCTAGTAATTTCTTTAAAAGAGATGAAAACTCATTTGTTACTTCTAAATCATTTTTAGAAATATTATATAATCTTAAGCATACTTTATTAAATTTTTGATTACTATTAATCACGTCTAGTGATTGATTAAAATAATCTCTAGTTATGAAAACATTTTTGCTATCTATAGTTGCAATTATATTTAAAATAATATCTTTAAATATTGTTTCATCTTTTTTATATTTATTTCTCCAATTAACATATATACTTTTATATTTAGAATTTATAGCGCGCACGCCTGTACAATAGTTATTAACTGTGGTATCAGAAATTGAATCTATATCGAATAAAATACAAAATATTTCAGATTGAATAGTAAAGTTCTTATTATTTGCTTCTTCTTTTAGTATTCTAAATAAGTTACCCAAAGATAGATGTCTATTGTTATTATTAAGTTTTACATAATTTTTTTTACTCATTTTTGCCTCCTACTTATGAGAATTTTGTGTGGATTTTAAAAAGTCACTGTAGTTTAATATGTGTTGCAAAAATATAAATTATTGCGTATAATGTTTATATAAGTATTAATATTATAACATATTTTAGAGTATAAAGCAAAATTTATACTTTAAAATTATTGTGAAAAAAGTGAGGATTTTTATGAAAGCAAGGCTATATATAAATAAAGAAAATTTAAAGTATAATATAGAATATATTAAAAGTAAAATAGGAAAAGAAAGAGATATTATTGCTATGTTAAAAGCTAATGCATATGGTGCAGGAGAAAAACAAATTGCTTTGTTACTTAAAGAATATGGTATTAGTTTCTTTGGTGTAGCAAATATTGATGAGGCAATAAGGCTTAGAAAATATGGTATTGATTCAAATATACTTGTTACTTCTCCATGTATTGGAGACGAAATAAAAGCAGCAATAGAAAATGATATTTCAATGTCTGTATCAGATATTAATAATTTAATTCAAATACAGTTTATAGCAAATTCTGTGAAGAAAATTGCAAGAGTGCATATAAAAGTTGAGACAGGAATGACTAGACTTGGATTTACATATTATGAATTAAAGAATAATTTAGATAAAATGCTAAGTTTTAAAAATATAAGTATAGAAGGTATATATTCTCATCTATCTTGTGCAGGTAGTGATGAAGAATATACTAAACTTCAATTTAATGAATTTAAAAAAGCATATAATTTATTAAAAGATAAAATATTATTTAAGTATGTTCATATTTTAAATTCTGATGGTATACAAAATTATGCTAAAAAAGATATAGGTATAAATTATACACATGTAAGAGTAGGATTAATGCTTTATGGTTATACAAAAAATACAAAGCCAATACTTAAGCTTGAAGTTCCAATATTACATATAAATGATGTAAAGAAATATCAAAAAGTTGGATATGATGGTACATTTATTGCAAAACCTAATATGAAAATTGCAGTTTTAAAAATTGGATATGCAGATGGAATAAGTAGAAGTTTATCTAATAATATGTATGTAGTAATAAGAGGAAAAAAATGTCCTATTGTTGGAAATATATGTATGGATATGTGTATGGTAGATGTAACAGATATAGAAGATATAAACATAGAAGACAAAGCTATTTTTTTTGATTATACAAATGATTTAAAAGAATTAGCTAAAAAATCAAACAAAATAGTTTATGAATTTATATCTAATCTTTCAGGTAGGATAGAAAGAATAATAGAGTAGGTGAATTATGTGGATATAGTAATAAATAATATAAAGATTAACTATATAAAAAATGAGATAGGTAGTAAAACAAATATTATATTTCTTCATGGATGGGGTGCAAACATTAACTCTTTTATGCCAGTTATAAATGAAGTATCTAAAAAATATAATGTATATGCTATAGATTTGCCAGGATTTGGACTAAGTGATGAACCATCTAAAGATTATATGGTCGAAGATTATTCTAAGATAGTCTTAGAATTCATAAATAAATTAAAATTGGATAATGTAGTTTTAATAGGTCATTCATTTGGTGGAAGAGTAATAATTAAATTAGTTGGAGCATTAAAATTTATTCCTAAAAAAATTATATTAATAGATAGTGCGGGAATTAGGCCTAAGAGATCTTTAAAGTATTATATAAAGGTTTATTCATATAAATTTGCAAGAAATATGTTAAAAATTATACTTGGAAAAAAGAAATCATATAAGATAATAGAAAAATATAGATCAAAAGTTGGATCTCAAGACTATAAAAATGCTTCTTTAATAATGCGAGAAGTATTTAAAAATACTGTAAATGAAGATTTGAAAAAATATTTATCTAGTATTAGTGCACCTACACTTTTGGTTTGGGGAGAAAATGATATAGATACACCTTTATCTGATGGAAAAATTATGGAGAAAATGATAAAAGACTCAGGACTTGTTATACTTAAAGGAGCAGGACATTATAGTTATTTGGACAATTATAATCAATTTATTAGAGTGCTATATAAATTTTTAGAGGAGTGTGATTAAATGGAAATAGCAATAGTTATAATAGCATACATATTGACTAATATATTAATTGTAGTTAATATAAATAAATTTATGCATATTTTTCAACAGTCATTTTACCAAATAGAGGAATTTACACCAGCATTGAAGACAACAGGAGCACATAAAATACAGTTATATGAAATTATATTATTAATATTTGGATCTTTATCATTTATTAGTAGTTATTTTTTAATATTATATGTATTTTTTGCGATTTTTGTTGCATATAAGACTATAAATAATAGACCAGTAGCTAAAAAGAAATTTGTATATACAACTAGAGTAAAAATAACATATAGCATTATAGCTTTAATTTTAATTATACTTACATATCTAGTTTGTAGTTTTAGTTATTTTAAATATATAAATTTTGTATTTATAATACTTTCTATATATAAGTATGTAGCAATTGGAATTATGCTTTTGGGAAACGTTATTTCTTTACCTGTATTAAAATTATTAAATTATCATTATATTAAAGAGGCGAAAAATATAATAAATGAAAATAAAAAACTAAAGATAATAGCTATAACTGGAAGTTATGGTAAAACATCTACTAAAAATATAGTTAATTCAATACTTGAAGAAAAGTATATATCTGTTATGACACCTAAAAGCTTTAATACGACTCTTGGTGTTGTAAGAGCTATAAGAGAGCTTGTGAAGCCTTATACAGAAGTTTTTGTATGTGAGATGGGGGCATCTAAACTAAAAGATATTGAAGATATATGTAAAATAGTAAAACCAGATATTTCTGTAATAACTACTATAGGTCCTCAACATCTTACTACTTTTAAATCAATGGAAAATATTGAAAAGGGGAAATTTGAAATCATAACTAATGCTAAAGAAGATGCAGTTGCAGTATTAAATATAGATAATAATTATATAAAAGATGGAATAGAAAAGTATGTAAAAGGTAAAAAGATTATAGAATATAGCATGAATAATAAAGAGGCAAGATATACAGTTGAAGATGTTAAGATGTCAGATAAAGGAAGTATTTTTACCGTATGTGAAGGAGATAGTAAATTTACTTTAGAGACAAGACTTTTAGGAAAACATAATATATATAATATTTTATGTGCTGTTGCAATAGCAAAAGAGCTTAATATGACTAATGAAGAGATAAAAAAGGCAGTAAAAAAGATAAAGCCAGTAGAGCATAGGTTGGAGTTAAAAAATATGGGAGGAATACTTGCTCTTGATGATTCATTTAATTCAAATCCTGAAGGATCAAAGGCAGCTATAGATACATTATGTATGTTTAAAGATAAGTACAAGGTAATGGTAACACCTGGAATGATTGAGCTTGGAGAAAAAACAGATGAGTTAAATAAAAAATTAGGAGAGTATGCAACAGTTTTAGATTATGTTATTTTAGTTGGAGATGTAACTACCAAAAAAATTGAAGAGGGAATGAAAGAAAAAGGATATAGTAATTATATAGTGGTAAAAGATTTATACGAGGCCTTTAGAAAATTAGAAGAATTACAAGTTAGTAATACTAATTTGCTAGCATTATTTGAAAATGATTTACCAGATAGTTATATAAAATAGAAAGGGTGAAAAATTATGAAAACAGTAATTGGTGTTTTTTTTGGAGGAAAAAGTGTAGAACATGAAGTATCGATAATATCTGCACTACAAGTAATTGAAAATTTAGATAAACAAAAATATGATATTGTACCTGTTTATATATCTAAAGACAACAAATTTTATTCATCTGAATTTTTAAATGATATAAATAGATATAAAGATTTAGATGAAATAGTTAGATTATCTGATGAGGTATATTTTACTCATGAAAATGGAAAATTATTAGTAAATAAAAAAGATGGAGTATTTAAAAAGATATTATTTAAAATAGATATTGTATTTCCAGTAGTTCATGGATTAAATGTAGAAGATGGAACACTTGAAGGATTTTTAGAAATGTACAGTATTCCGTATGTTGGATGTGATGTATGCTCATCTGCTGTTGGAATGAATAAAATTATATTTAAAAAAGTTTTAGAGTCATCTAATATACCAGTTATAGAATATGATACTTTAAATATTTCAGAATTTGAGCAAGATTCTAGAAAAGCTTTTGAAAAAATGAAAGATAAACTTTCATTACCTATCATAGTAAAACCAGCAAATTTGGGCTCAAGTGTTGGAATAGAAATAATAAAAGATGAGAAAGAATTTGTACCTAAAATGCAACAAGTATTTGAGTTTTGTGAAAATGTTTTGATTGAAAGATGCATTACAAATCTAAGAGAGATTAATTGTTCAGTAGTTGGAGATTTTTCTTCTCAAGAAGTGTCTGTTCTTGAAGAGCCAATAAAAGAAGATGAGATACTAAGTTATAAAGATAAATATTTAGGAAATGGAAAAGGTGGAAAATTATCTAAAATGGGAAGAAAATCTTCTGGTATGGCATCTCTTACAAGGAAAATACCAGCACAGCTCAATAAAGACCAAGAAGATGAAATATATAATTTAGCTAAAAATACATTTAAATTACTTAATTGCGAGGGAATAT
The DNA here is from genome assembly GCA_944388585.1 of uncultured Clostridia bacterium. GTDB lineage: Bacteria > Bacillota > Clostridia > TANB77 > CAG-465 > CAG-465. The sequence goes on along the minus strand of CALXJI010000002.1, from coordinate 177,387 downwards.
CAAGAATAGATTTTATAATAGATGGAGATAATAATAAAATATATGTAAACGAAATAAATACAATTCCTGGATCTTTATCTTTTTATCTGTGGGAACCTAAAGGAGTAAAATTTAGTGAGCTTTTAAATAAAGCTATAAGAATTGCAATAAAAAGACAAGAAAGAAGAAATAAAATAACTTATTCTACAAATGTTAATATTTTAAATATGACAGCAAAAAAATAAAGGCGGTGGTATACCGCCTTTTATAGGTAATACAGTATATAGCCCTATCAAAAAATACTATATACTATTAGTATTATTGCACAAATTAAATAAATAATACATTTTTTTAAAGTTATATTAGTTATAAAATAGTGTAAACTTCTTCACAAATAATTCGTTTTATAGTATAATGAACGTATGTGATAGAGGTAAGTTATGAAAGAAAAAATTGTAAGTGTTATAATATGTTTTGTGCTATTTATTGCAATAGTGACTTTATTTAATATAGTACAGTATAATAATGTTCAAAATAATAATAGTAACTCTAAATTAGTAATTTTTGGAGATAATATAGATAAAAAGTACATTCCTATTTTAGAGGAAGATAATATATATATATCTTTTGATACATTATCAAGTTTTATAGATGAGGATATTTATTTTGATGAAAAAACACAAAAGGTAATAATAACAAGTAAAGATTATGTATATAAATTTGATTTAAAAAATAGGCAAGCTACAAGAAATTTTGAAGAATATGATATTGGAACATGTGCGAAATATATAAATGATGAAGTATATATAAATATTTCATTATTAAAGGATATATATAACATAAAAACTGAATATAATGAAGAACTAAATACAATATCAATAGACAGAAAAGATTTAAATGATATAAATTTAAATTATAATGGTGTTAAATTATATAGTGATATAGATACATCTTCAAAGGTCTTAGAAACTTTAAATAAAGATAATACAGTATTTGTATATGAAGATAGCTTAAATCATAATAGATGGTATAAAGTAAAAAGTGATAGTGGAAAAATTGGATATGTAGATAAATCTTCTGTAACACTTTTGGATGATACTTTGGATAATAATCAAGAAGAACAAGAAAATGAAAAACTAATAATGTTTTGGCAATATGGAAGTAGTCTTGAAACTCTTGGAGATAAGATAGAGGGTGTAAATGTTGTTATGCCTACATGGTATTCTATATCTGATGCAAATGGCAATGTTGAAGATGAATATAGTAAAGATTATTATGAAAGAGCAAAATCTTATGGCTATGAAATATGGCCTATTATAACAAATGGATTCGATAAGGAAGATTTTGATAAAAAAGAAGTTACATCACAAATAATGAATGATGAACAAAAAAGAGAGACTTTAATTAAAAACATAGTAAAAGTAATTAAAGATAATAAACTTGATGGAATTAATATAGATTTTGAAGGAATGAAAGAAGAAGACAAATATATGTATACTCAGTTTTTAAGAGAATTATATCCTATGGTAAGAGAAATAGGTGCAAAGCTTTCTGTAGATATATACTTTACAAACTATATAGATAGACAAGGTGTAGGAAAAGCATGTGATTATGTAATGCTTATGGGATATGATCAAAGAGGAAATTGGTCAGATGAGGCAGGTTCGATTTCAGAAATAGATTGGGTAGAAGAAAATGTAAATTCTTTAATAGAAGATTCGAATATTCCTTCTTCCAAAATAATACTTGGTGTACCTTTTTATACAAGGCTTTGGGAGATAGATGCTAGTGGAGAAATAAGTACAACTGTATGTAGTATGCAAGGCTCACAAGAATTTATACAAGAACATGGACTTGAAATTCAAGTAGATGAACAGTCTGGTCAGCATTATGTTGAACTAAGTGAAGATGACAAAACATATAAATTATGGATAGAAGATGCATATTCAATATCTAAACGTGCAGATACAGTGTTAAATTATAATTTAGCTGGAATAACTGCATGGCAAAAAGGATTTGAAACTTCAGATATTTGGCAAGTATTGTATGAAAAATTAAAATAAATTAATTATAGAAAAATATTTTAAAGACTTAGATTAAATTTGGTTTAATTTAAGTCTTTTTTTATAAAAATATGGTAATAAGCTAATTAATTTTGTTAAAATTAACATAAATCATTCACAAATTAATGAATTTATAGTATAATATAAGTTATGAAATAAATAGAATTTTTCATATTATGGGTAATATATTTTTATAGGAGATGAAGTAATGTTAATAAATGCAGAGGAAATAAATGATATTTTGTTTGACGCAGGAACAGAAGTTACAAATAGAGGGAAAAAATATTTTGAGCAAAATAGAGTAAAAGTTGCAGATTTTAATTTCGTATCTGAAAATAATTATATTGCAAAAGCTTATGTTGAAGGAACATATATTTATGAAGTAGAAATAAAAAAGAAAAATGGTGTACTTTCATATAAGTGTGAATGTCCGTCTTCATCTAAAAAAGATACGCCTTGTAAACATATTGTTGCTATGATTTTTGATATGTATATTAATGAATCATCATATATTAATTATGATAAAAATAGTGAGTCAACAAATATTGATGATGATGTTATAGATAATAAATCATATAAAGATAAAATAAATGAGCAACGTGAAAATAATGGCCTTATGGCATATTATGAAAATTTGGAATTAAATAGAAATATAGATAAAGAAAGTATAGATATACAACCTATACTATATCTTGTAAATGATATGAAAAAAGAGCTAGAAATATCTTTTAAAATAGGAAAAGAGAGAATGTATATTTTAAGAGATTTATATAAATTTAGTGAAGATATGCAAAAAGAAAATATAGTAAAATATGGAAAAGAACTAGAATTTAAACACTCTATAGAATCTTTTACCAGAAATTCACAACCTTTAGCTAAACTTATAGTTGCAAAATCTTTAGAATACAATGAATTTTCAAAGCTTGGAACATATCATTTTACATTAAATAAAAGATATAAAACTAATTTTAAGCTAAAGTATTCGCTATTAGATGAAGTTTTTGAAATTTTAAAAGATCAAAAAATAGTAATAGATGGCTATGAATATGAAAAAGCATATGGCATGGTAACTTTAATAGATGAAGATCCTTCATTTGATGTTGAAATTATAGATAAACAAGATGATGGAATAGAAGTAATTACTAATAGTGATAAATATTATGTATTTGATGGACAAGAGAATTCATATGTATTATATAAAGATAAATTACATAGATGTAGTGATGATTTTAAGACTAAAGTATTGCCACTTATGGAGAAATTGTCTAATGATCCAGAAGGAAAAATTACTATTTCAAAAAATAGTGCTACAAGTTTTTGTGAATATGTAATTCCTGCACTTAAAAATGGTACTAATATAGTAGTATCAGATGAACTTTTAGAAAAATATAAAGCTGAGAATTTAGGTACAAAAATATTTTTAGATATAGATAATAAGGGAAATATTGTAGCGGAGGTAAAATTTTGCTATGGTGATGATGAGTTTAATCCCTTTGATAAAGATTTGAAGGTTACTTGTAATAGAAATATAATTGAAGAAGCAAGAGCAAAAGAATTATTTAAGTTATATAACTTCGTTATAAATTTTAAAAAACATATAATTTATCTTTCAAATGAAGATGATATTTATACTTTTTTAACAGAAGGTATAAATAAATTTATGGAAAAGTTTGAAGTTTTAGTTACAGATAAACTAAAGAATAGACAGATTATAACTCAAAAAACATTTAATATTGGAGTAAGAATAGACAATAATTTCTTAGAAATAGATTTTGATGACTTAGGATTAGATGAAAATGAACTTAAAGATATATTTAAAAGATATAAGTTAAAGAAAAAATATTATAGATTAAAAGATGGTAGCTTTATAAATATAGATTCAAATGGAATAGGCTCGCTTGTAAATTTAGCTAAGACTTTAAATATAACAGAAAAAGACATTGTAAAAGGTGAGGTGGAAATACCTACATATAGGGCTTTGTATATAGATAGTTTAGCAAAGATTAACGAATCTGATATAATTATAAAGTTAGATGATAAATTCAAAGATATTGTTAAAAATATAAAAGATATAGAAGATGTAAAATATCAAGAACCTGAAGAATTAAAAGGAGTATTAAGAGAATATCAAAAGACAGGATTTAATTGGTTAAAGACATTAGAAAAATATGGTTTTGGAGGTATACTTGCTGATGATATGGGACTTGGAAAAACTATACAAATAATAGCATTACTTCTTGATGAGAAAAAAAGAAGCTCTAAAACTTCTATTGTTGTGTGTCCAAGCTCACTATATATTAACTGGGAAAAAGAAATAAAAAGATTTTCAAATAATATGAAAACTTTGATTATATCAGGAAGTGCTGATCAAAGAGAAAATCTTATAGAAAAAATACCAGATTATGATGTTGTAATAACTTCATATGATCTATTAAAAAGAGATATAGAGAAATATAAAAATTATAGATTTAAATATGTAATAGCAGATGAAGCACAGTATATAAAAAATAATAACACAAAAAATGCTAAAGCATTAAAAGACTTAAGAAGCGAAGTAAGATTTGCTCTTACAGGTACACCAATAGAGAATTCTTTAGCAGAGCTTTGGTCTATATTTGATTTTATAATGCCAGGATATTTATATACATATAAAAAGTTTAAGGATGAATTTGAAACATTTATAATAAAAGAAAATGATAAAATTGTAATGAATAAATTGCAAAGACTTGTAGCTCCATTTGTACTAAGACGTATTAAAAAAGATGTATTAAAAGAGTTACCAGATAAAACAGAGCAAATAATGTATAGTAAGATGGATGATGAACAGCAAAAATTATATAATTCATATTTAGCTTTAGCAAAGGTAAAAATGAAACAAGAAATAGAAGCTAATGGATTTGAGCAAAGCAGATTTAAAATTTTATCTTTGATTACAAGACTTAGACAAATTTGTTGTCATCCAAAGTTATTCTTGGAAGACTACAATGGCGAAAGTGCAAAATTAAACCAGTGTTTAGAGATAATTGAAGGTGCAATCGCAGCCAAGCATAAAATTTTATTATTTTCAGGATTTACTTCTATGTTTGATATATTAACGAAAGAGTTAGAAAAAAGAGGAATAGAATATTCTATTTTAACAGGTCAAACAAAAGTAGATACAAGAATTGAAATGGTAGATGAATTTAATAAAGATGATAATATAAAAGTATTTTTAATATCATTAAAAGCAGGGGGAACAGGACTTAATCTTACAGGAGCAGATATGGTTATTCATTATGATCCATGGTGGAATTTATCTGCACAAAATCAAGCAACAGATAGGGCATATAGAATAGGTCAAAGAAATAATGTACAAGTATTTAAACTAATATGTGAAAATAGCATTGAAGAAAAAATACAAAAGCTTCAAGAAAGAAAAAAAGATTTAACAGATTCTGTTATAAAAACAGGTGAGACATTTATATCTCAAATGACAAAAGAAGAAATATTAGATTTACTTAATTAAGATAATAAATCAGACTTTAATTTAATTATAAAAAATATATTATTTGCATTTAGAGTGTAGTTATTAAACTACATTCTTTTTTTGCTAAATTTAGAATTTATTTTTATATTTATATAATATATTTCTACAAAAAATTTTTTTATATAGGAGTATAACTATTGTATCTAAGAGGTGAAGTATATGATAGAGGAAATATTAAAAGTACTTCCTAAATATATATCAAGTGAAATTGTTAGAATAAATTGTGCTCAGAATATAACAGAAATTAGATTAAGAAGTAGGAGTAAAGTAATATTAAGATGTATAAATACAGAAATTATTTTAGAATGTATAGTTACAACTAAATCAATTTTAGAGGTGTTATTAAATGTTTCTAAAAATTCTATATATGCTATACAAAATGATATAAATAATGGATTTGTTATAATTAGAGGCGGTCATAGAATTGGAATAAGTGGAGAGGTAGTATATGTTGATGGAAAAATAAAGAATATTAAAAATATATGTGCTTTAAATATACGTGTAGCAAGACAAGTATATGGATGCGCAGATAAGGTTTTGCCTTATATAATAGAAAATGGGAGAGTTTTGAATACTCTTATAGTTTCACCACCAGGATGTGGCAAAACTACATTAATTAGAGATGTCGTAAGACAAGTAAGTAATGGTATTCCAAACCTTAATTTGAAAGGAAAAAACGTATCTTTAATAGACGAGAGAGGAGAAATAGCATCAGTATATGAAGGAGTTGCAAGTCTTGATGTAGGAGTTAGAACTGATGTTATGAGTAATGCAAGTAAAGCTATTGGCATGAAGATGATGGTGCGTTCTATGTCGCCAGAAGTTATAGCAACAGATGAGATAGGAAATGCGGAAGATATAGTCGCAATTAAAGAGGCAGTGCTTTCTGGTGTGAGTGTTATTTTTACTATGCATGGTGACTCTTTAAATAGTATATTAAAAAATAAAGAGATAAAGGAACTTATTGATTCTAATGTTTTTTCTAAAATTGTTTTACTTTCAAGTGGCAAAATACCTGGTATTGTTGAAAAAATTTATGATACTTCTAAACTTGGAGGTGTTGCATGATTTTTATAAAAATAATTATATCTATTGTTATACTTTTCATTACATCTTATATTGGAATAGAAATGGCAGGAGCTTTAAGATCTAGAGAAGAGATTTTAACTGATATGATAACATTTTTAAGACTTGTTCAAAATGAAATGATGTATATGCTAAATAGCTTACCTACTGCTTATGAGATGTCAAGACAAAGATTAAATACTGAACTTAAAAACGTACTTGGAGCAATTTCTTTAGACATGTCTAAATTTGGTACTGGAAAAGTTGATGCAAGCATAACAAATAATATTAATTCAATTAAATCGTTAAATGAGTATGATAAAGAAATAATAATTTCTACTTTAAAAAATCTTGGAAGGAGTGATTTAGAGTCTCAATACAATATAATAGAAAATGGAATAACTATAATAAATAAACAAATTAAAGAGGCAAACGAAATAAAAAATAAAAATTCTAAAGTATATAAAACAATAGGTGTTATTACAGGGCTAATGATTGTGATTATATTCATATAAGGAGGATTAAGTATGGATATAGATTTATTATTTAAAATTGCAGGTGTGGGTATACTTGTAGCTGTTTTAAATCAAGTATTATCTAAAGCTGGCAGAGAAGATCAAGCTATGATGACAACATTAACAGGTGTGATTATTGTATTAATGATGGTTATATCAAAAATTAGTGAACTATTTAATACAGTAAGGGATACATTTAATTTATAGGAGGTTTTTATGAATATTTTTAAAATTGTAGGATTTGGTATAATATCAGTTTCTTTAATAATAATACTTAAAAACCAAAAACCAGAAATGGCACTTATGTGTGTTGTCGCAGCTTCAATTATAATGTTGCTATTTATAGTTGATGAGCTTACAAGTGTTATAGAGCTTTTAAATAGACTAATAGAAAATTCTTCTATAGATATTAATTTCTTAAAGATAATTTTAAAGGTTGTGGGAATATCGTATATAGTTGAATTTGGAAAAAATATATGCAATGACGCAGGAGAAAGTTCAATAGCAAATAAAATAGAAATAGCTGGAAAAGTAATAATTGTATCATTATCTATCCCAATTATAACATCACTTTTAGAAATTGTATCAACAATTGTATGAAAAAAAGAATATTAAAATATTTGCTTTTAATTTGTATATTTTTTTATTTAAATAATGTATTAGCTATACAAGAAGAAAATGTGGAAGAAAATGTGGAAGAAAATGTTCAAGATGTTACAAAAGATATAGCGGATAGCCTTAATATGGATAATTTTTTATCTATATTTGAAGATTATGCTTCAGAAAATAATATAGAAGGATTTGATGTAAGTTCTTTGTATAATGATTTACTATCTGGTAATGGAATACAATATGAAAATATATTAGATAGTTTGGTAGGAAATATTTTTAAAGAGGTAAAAAATTCAATAGGAAGTGTAACAAGTATTTTTATTATAGTAATTATAATGGCTATAGTAACAAGTCTAGAGTTAGACAAAGATAGTGATGTTGTAAAGATAACAAAACTTGTTATTTTTATATCAATTAGCGCTTTACTTCTAAAAAACTATCTGGATATAGTTACTATGTTTAAAAATATAGTAAATATACTCGGATATATAATGCAAATAGTATCAACATTTCTTTTAGGGATACTTATGGCGACAGGAAAAATTACATCTACAGGTATAGTTGAACCATTACTTTTATTTATAGCAAACTTTATATGTTTTGCTACAGAATATATTATAATTCCATTTTTTACAATATCTGTTTCAATCAATATAGTTTCAAGGATATCTGAAAATATAAAAATGGATAATTTATCTTCTATATTTAGAAAATCATCTTTATATATTTTTACAACTATTATAGGAATATTTTTGTTTGTACTTTCTATGGAGTCTTCTGTTACGAAATCTATCGATTCTATGTATTTTAAGACAGCACAAAATATGGTTTCAAATTTTGTACCAGTAGTTGGAAAATTTCTATCGGATAGTTTAGATACAGTACTTGGTGCAACTGAAGCTATTGGAAAAGTTGGTGGAATAGTGGCATTAATTGCAACTATTATTATAGTAAGTATTCCGATAATAAAACTTATTTTAGTAATAGTTTTATATAATATTTTAATAGCAATTAGTGAGCCGATAAATGAGGATAAAAGTATTGAAAGCTTTTTAAAAGGTTTTGTTGGAGTATATAAAGATATGCTAGGAATTTTAATAGGTATAATGGTTCTTTTTGTGATGTCTACAGGAATTATATTAAGTATAATAAGTTCAGTAAGTGGATAGGAGGATTTTTATGTTAGATACATTTAGAAACTGGATAAATATGATTCTAGCTTTAGGAATACTATTTACGGTAATTCGTATTATTGTGCCTAACACTAAACTAAAAAAATATATTTATTCTTTAATGGGTATAGTAACTATAATAGTTATTTTAAGTCCAATAATTAATTTAATTAAAAATGGAGATTTAGAAAATAGCTTTAAAGATATCTTTTTAAATATGGCTACAGCTGAAACTTTAAATAGTGAATATACAAATTTATCTAATTATGAAGATATAAACAAAAATAATGTAAAAGAAAATTTCAAGTTAAATGTTGAAAATGATATAAAGCAAAAATTAACTCAAAATATAGATAATGAAGTACGAGTAGAAATTGATATTACAGATACATATAATATAGATAGAGTAATAGTAAATATTGTGGGAGATACATCTTTTGACATAGCTTCTTTTATTAATCAAGAGTACGATATAGATAGACAAAAAGTAATTATTCAAAAGGGAGGTTAGTAATATGAATTATTTAGAAACCTTAAAAAATATAGCAAAAGATAATAAAAGAAAAAAAGAAAATTTAATATTACTTTTAGTATTATTAGTAATACTTTTGATTAGTATTAATTATATATTTAGTAGTGATAATTCCACAAAAGATACTACTGTTGAAAATAAGGTAGAAGAACAAACAGTACAAAGTGAAAGTATAGAAGATAGAATAAGTGAGATCTTATCACAAATATCTGGAGTGAGTGAAGTATCTGTAATTATTAACTATTCAAATAATGGAAATACAAATGTGGTATATGATACAAAAGAGACTTTAAATGAAAATGGAAATGTTACTAGTGTTGAAAAAAATGTGGCATATAATGAAAAGAGTGGAGAAAAGACAGCTATAATTCAAATGTATAATACTCCATCAGTTGAGGGAGTTATAGTAGTAGCAAAAGGAGTTGAAAGTTCAGATTTAAAACAAAGACTTTCAACAGCACTAGGAAATTTACTAGGGATAGCTTCATATAAGGTTCAAGTTTTTGAAAAGTAAAGGAGGTTTTTTATGAAAAATAAGGAAAAAATAAAAAGATTTGCTATGGCAGGAGCATCCTTTTGTTTTATGCTTTTAATTGCAGGATATATAAACTATAAATATAATCCTGAAAGGGAAAAAGACTTAGGTCAAACAGTATATGTAAATTCAAATAATGATAAAGTGGATATATATGATGATGCACAAGCAACAAATAGTCAAGCAGATGAAACAATAGCATCGTTTAGATATGATAGAGACAATATGTATTCAGAACTTTCAAATAACTATTCTAACGTTATTAATAATACAAATTCTACGGCAGAGGTTGTATCTGAATATCAAGATAAGTTAAGTGCACTCATAGAAGAAAAAAATCAGATAATAATGGTAGAAAATGTAATTAGATCTAAAAATGTGGAAGATGTTGTAATAATACCAACAACGAGCGGAAAATATAATGTTATAGTAAAGACAGAAACATTAGATGAGACAATGGCTGCACAAATAATGCAAATAATAGTAGATCAATTGGGAGTTGATGCAAATAATATAAGTATAGAAAAAATAAATATGTGAGAATAATGTGAAAGATATCCTAATGATATCTTTTTTTTGACTTTTTTATTGAATAAGAGTAAAAGTAATGCTAAAATGTGATTATATTATTGAAAAAAATATATGTTTATGATACTATAATTTTGATATAATGAATTATTAAGGAGTGAAATTAATGAAGGAAAAAAAAGATAAAAAGAAAACATTGATTATAATATTACTATTAATTCTATTAGGGCTTGCAGGAGCTTATATATTATTTGGACCTAACGGATATTCAGCTAATCAGCAAGGAAGAGAATTTTTAGGTGATGTATTAGAATTACAATCAACACTTTCATACTATGTTGGTTCTTCATATTCTGATGCTTTTGGTGTTTATACCAAAGAAGAATTATTATTTGGAAAAACAGCTGATGGTGAACAAATAAATGATTATGAAAATAATTTATTACCAGAATTAATAACTCAAGAAGGTGCTTTAGATTATGATGAAGATTCAAAAGCATACAAATTAAATATGCCAAATGTAGAAACAACACTTGGTATAAATATTGCAGATTATGAGGGCGTAACATTTTATGTTGTAGAAGGAGATATAGTTAAAGTACAATTAGATGGAAAACCAGACTGGTGGAATAATAATTATGATGGCTTAATCTTAGAATAGGAGAATTCTTATGAAGAAAGTTTTATCAGTTATTTTTAGAATAATTATAATTGCAGTTATCATTTTACTTGGCGTGTTACTTGTTTTAAAGCTAAGAAAAGATACAATAACAGAAAAACAAAATGATGAGCTAGAACAAAATATACAAGTAGAATCAGATTATATTATACAAAATGCAATGAGTAAACTTAATGATATAAAAAATATAATACAAGAAGATATAGGCAAAAATGTTGAGTTAGCAGATTCAGGAAATATATCAGATATAGATATATATTTTGTTGTAAAAGATGGAGATAGTTATAAATATATTACAAAGAAAAATGAAAATAATGAAGAAAAGTTTTCTGTAGCTCAAACTAGTGATGAAGAAGGAAAATATATGGTATCTCTTGAAAGTTTAGGATTTGATAGTTGCATTTATACAAATGTACAAGATTATAGTATAAATAATGCAGGAGTAATTACGTATAAAAAATAATAAGTATAATTGAAAGGAAGATATCTATGGATAATGAAAATAAATTACCAATAGGTGAAGAGTTTATACAAAGAAAAGTATTAACAAAAAAAGACGTGAGAATAGTATTGAATTATCAAGAAGAGCATCCAGAGTTAAAATTTGGTGAAATAGTTGATGTTTTAGATATGTGTGATAAAAAAGATTTGCTTGAGGTTTTATCTTCTAATTTGGAAGTAAAATCTGCGATAATTGATAGAAAATTATCTGTAAATCCACTTAATTTTCTACCATCAGATATAATAATTACATATAGAGCTCTGCCTTTTGATAAAGTAGGCGACACTGTGTATGTTGCTTTTGCAAATCCGCAAGATAAAGAAACAGTAGAGTATGTAAGAAAATTGATACAAAATGAAGGATATAAAATAGAAGTATATATAGCACTATATACAACAATTATGGCTCATATAGAGAAGATTAAAAACTCAAAACAAGTAAGGATGTGTTTTAGTGACTCAAGACAAGAACCAGAGGTAAAGGAAGAAGATATAGGAAAAACAATACTTGAAGATATACGAAATAAAATGAAAAAGGAATAAATAAAAATACATACATATAATGATGTAACAAAATGAGAGTAGATGCAAAAATCTATTCTCATTTTTTTGTTTAATATTATTTATATAACTAAAGCTTATACAATATATAAATAATATATATTTGAATTATATTATATAAAGCGTTATAATTAAATTAAAGAAAGATATTAAAATAATCTTAATTAAGATTATTGTAAAAAAATAATTATAAAAGGAGGAATATAATTATGAAAAATTATATTGTAAAAATTGATGGAGTAACTGGATTTGGGAAATGTGAATCAAATCCAGTTAGTAAGTGGATGTTCCACTATGATGAGGATGGTCAAAATGTTAGACTATTACATCTTGGTGGACTAATGCCAAACGCTAGAGCTTTTGTTGCTGCTATAGTAGATTGTCCAAACATAAAAGAGGTTTTAATGAAATATCAACAAAGTTATGACTTTGAAATAGAACATCTTTACAGTTTTAACAACTACGAAGGCATCACAGGTTGCTATGACATCATTGTCAAAAATGGTAACAAAGTTGACGGAATGGACTTGATATCAAGGAAATTCTTAATGCATGTTACCATGTATGACAAGATTGATTGTAAAGAATTTAACTTTACAATCAGAGAAGTTTTTCAGCTTGCTGATTACTTCGATGTCTTACAACGTGACGAAAGAACATCTGTGTTAGAAGAAAACAAAGTTAAGTTTATAGAAGCAGAAACTATAGACGATAGCTTTGGAAAACTTCCAACAATAGAGTTCTAGCTCCATACATCTTGGTGAAGCCTCCGCCTAGGCTTTATTACTCAGCTACTTTTGTAGCATGGCGAAAAACAGTCTAAATAAGACTGTCTTTTTTTTACTTATCTTCTACATAAGTATTAGCTGGTGCTACTATTTTACTTACTTTATCTATTTTGACTACGGGAACTTCTCCATTATAATCTCCTTTAATTATTGTACCACATATTTCTACCCATTCATTTTCATTTAATTCTAAGTCACCATTATAGTTACATAAATATCCTGCTACTTGTGTTTCATTATCTTGCACCATATATCTTCCACATACAAAAAAGTCCTCATTAAAGTCAGGTAATGTATATATAAATCCAGATACTTTTATTGTTTTTCCTATATTTTCATCTATATTTTCATGTATTTTTTTTAGTGTAGACACAAAGGTTGTCTCGTCTATATTATAATCATAATTATCTATATTATTGCTTGTAAAGATAGATTTATCGTTAAATCCAAATTCTATAATTGAAGCAATTATTGTTGCACATATAATACATATAAGTAATATTTTTTTATAATCCATTTTTATATTTATAACGAACATAGTAATCCTCCATAATTCTAATATATATATATTAAAAATTTATAATAATATGATAAAACGTAAGTAGAAAAATTTATTATTACCTGTTTTATTTTAAATAGATATATGGTATAATGTCAGTTATGGAGGCATGAAGATGAAACTATTAGAAAAAATATTTGGAACATATAGCAGTAGAGAAATAAAAAGAATTTTACCTATTGTAGATAAAATAGAGGCTATAGAAGAAGATTTAAAAAAATTAAGTGATGATGAATTAAGAGCAAAAACAGACGAGTTTAAAAGCAGACTAAAGTCTGGTGAAACTTTAGATGATATTTTACCTGAAGCTTTTGCTACTGTTGCAGAGGCATCTAGTAGAGTTTTAGGTATGAGACACTTTAGAGTTCAGCTTATTGGTGGAATAATAATACATCAAGGAAGAATAGCTGAGATGAAAACTGGTGAAGGTAAAACATTAGTTGCCACTTTACCTGTATATTTAAATGCTCTAGAGGGAAAGGGAGTACATGTTGTTACAGTAAATGATTATCTAGCAAAAAGAGATAGTATTTGGATGGGAAAATTATATAATTTTCTAGGACTTACTGTAGGACTTGTTATACCTAATATGTCTCCTGATGAAAAAAGAAAAGCATATAATTCAGATATAACTTATGGTACAAATAATGAGTTTGGTTTTGATTATTTAAGAGATAATATGACTATGGATAAAGAATCTATGGTACAAAGAGAATTAAATTATGCTATTGTCGATGAAATTGATAGTATATTAATTGATGAAGCTAGAACACCACTTATTATATCTGGTAATGTAAATAAGCAAAGCGATTTATATAAACAAGCGAATTCTTTTGCAAAAGGACTTAAAGCTAGAAGAGTTGTTGAAAATAATGATAAAGAGTTTGACGAAACAGATGAAGATTATGACTATATTGTAGATTTAAAAGCACATACAGTTGCACTTACAAATACTGGTACTAAAAAAGCAGAGAAATATTTTGGAATAGAATCATTATCTGATGTATCAAATCTTGCCATTTCTCATCATATAAATCAAGCATTAAGAGCATATGGTCTTATGACAAGAGATAAAGATTATATAGTAAGAGATGGAAAAGTATTAATTGTAGATGAGTTTACTGGGCGTATAATGGATGGTAGAAGATATAGTGACGGTTTACATCAGGCAATTGAGGCAAAAGAAGGAGTAACAATAGCAAATGAATCACAGACACTTGCAACTATTACTTTCCAAAACTATTTTAGACTATATCATAAACTTGCTGGTATGACTGGTACAGCGAAAACAGAAGAAGAAGAGTTTAAAGGAATATATAAGCTAGATATAGTTGAGATACCTACAAATAAGCCAGTAATAAGAAAAGATTATAATGATGTTGTATATAAAACACAGGCAGCTAAATTTAATGCAATAGTAAATGAAGTTGAAGAGTGTTACAACAATGGTCAACCAGTGCTTGTTGGTACAGTATCTATAGATAAATCTGAAATTTTAAGTAATCTTTTGAAAAAGAAAAAGATACCACATCAAGTACTAAATGCTAAATTTCATGAAAAAGAAGCAGAAATAATTGCTCAAGCTGGTAAATATAAAGCTGTAACTATTGCAACTAATATGGCAGGACGTGGTACTGATATAATGCTTGGAGGTAACTTAGAGTTTATTGTAAAAAGTGAACTTGCTAAAAAAGGCTATACTCCAGAAGAAATTGAACTTGCAATTACTCCTATACATAATGATAATCCAAGAGTGATTGAAGCTAAAAAAGATATGAAAGAAATAGAGGATAAATATAAACCTGAAATACAAAAAGAAAAGGAAAAGGTTATTGCAGCTGGAGGACTTAGAATAATAGGTAGTGAAAGACATGAATCTCGTCGTATAGATAATCAGCTAAGAGGACGTTCTGGACGTCAGGGTGATCCTGGTGCATCACGTTTTTATATTGCTATGGATGATGATCTAATGAAATTATTTGGATCAGATAAAATGACAAAAGTAATTGATGCTCTTGGTATACCAGATGACATGCCTATTGAACAAAAAATGCTTACTAGTACTATTGAAAGTGCACAGAAAAAAGTTGAAGGAAGAAACTACACTATAAGAAAGAATGTACTTGAATATGATGATGTAATGAATCAGCAAAGAGAAATAATTTACTCACAAAGAAGAGAAGTTATAGAAAGTGATAATGTATATGATATTGTTAAAAAATTATATGCAGGTATTATATCATCAATTGTTAAAGAATATTTTACGAGTGCAGATAGTATAACAAGTATAGATTATAACGCTGTAAATGCTGTTTTAAGGAACTTATTTGGTGAAGATAATATAATTAAGCAAGAAGATATAAAAAGTCTTGATGAAGAGGATATGACTGAATTATTAACACAAAAGATTGATGATATATACCAAATGAGAGTAGAAGAAGCTAAAAAATTAAATATTGAAGCTGAATTTAATAAAATAGCAAAATATCTTGTATTAAATACAGTAAATCAAAAATGGATGGATCATATTGATGCTATCACTGCATTAAAAGAAGGAATTGGACTTAGAGCTTATGCTCAAACAAATCCACTTGAAGCATATAAAATAGAATCATTTAATATGTTTGAAGAATTAGTAAAATCAATAAGAGAAGAATCAGTAAAAGCAGTATTTTCTCTTAAACCAAAAAGAAAAGAACAAGTGGTAAATGTAAAAATGACTAATAATGTTACTAATTTAATGACAAATGCTTCTGGTGAAGATACTCCTAAAAGAAAACCAGTAAAAGCTGAAAAGAAAGTAGGAAGAAATGATCCATGTCCATGCGGAAGTGGCAAAAAGTACAAAAACTGTTGTGGAAAAAATGTATAAAATCCTTATAAAATAAGGATTTATAAAAATTAGAAAATTGAGAATTTTGTCCACAGTGGACAATGTCCACGATTTGTCCACATAAATTTAATTTTTAGATATAGTTATTGAAAATGCTAGCATTTAAAATGCTGGCATTTTTTGTTATAAAAAAATTCTTATTTTATTAAATGGACATTATGAACAGTTTAAAAAATAGTATTGAAATATTTTATATAATAAAATATAATGTAATAAATATTTAGTTGTTATTTTTTAGAGGTGTCATATGAAATTAGATGTTAAGAAAATTTTGGAATTGAGAGATAAAGTTAATAAAAATGAGGCTGATGTTAGTGAGTTAAAAGAAGCTTTGGGTGGAGAAAAATTATATGAGTTTTTTGAAGATTATAGTGTTGATTTTTTAATAAATAATGTTAGAAAAGAGGGAAATTTTCATAAATTAATAAAAGATGGAGATGGGTTTGAAATATTAGAAGGACTTTTAAATAAAGAAATAAAAGGAAATATGACAGACTTTTATTGTATTAAACCAGATTATATTTTAAATCTTTCAAAAGAGCAACAGTCAAATATTGCCAATTCTATCTCTGGTGGTAACAGAGAGCTATCTTCTTCGTTGCAAAATTTATGGAGAAGAGGAATAAAAACTAAAGCCTGTACTACTAAACTTAAAGATAATGATCCAATGATAATGATGAATATTGGTATAGATGATGAAAAGTCTCAAGATTTCTTGCAAAAAGTCTACAATCAAGAAGATATTTATGCAGATACAAGTTATACTTGTTTTAATGGTGGAAAAACAATTGAAATTTCTCTATTAGGAGATAATTTGTATAAATATTTATCAAATAGTAAAGAAATAGATTTATCCAAAGAAAAAAAGAATGTATTTTTACAAGCTATTAAAGATGGACTTGAAAATGGTTTAGAACTTCGTGATGATTATTTAAAAAATCAGGATAATAAAGGCATGCAGGAATTAAGTGAGGGAATAAGTAATGCAAAAAAACATATTGAAAGACTAGAGCAAAAAGAAAATAAAAATAAACAAATTAATAGCAAAAAAACAGAGATATCTGATAGTGAACATATTGCATTTATAAATGAGTTAAAAGATAAATCTTTTTCAAAAGAAGAAGTAATAAAAAGAGATGCAGATCGTATGCAAGAAAATCAGCAAATGAATAAAACATTAAATAGATCTTATGAGAAGGATTATAACGTTCCAGAAAATAATATGATTAGGTAATTGTAAAATAATAAGTAAAATTACCTATATTTTATTATATGAATTAATCAGGTGAATTTATGAAAAGTATATTTTTAATAGGAGACAGTATATCACTATATTATCATAAATATTTAAAAGAAATTTTAAATGATGAGGCTTATTATTCAAGAAAGGGAAATGAGGATGAAATAAAATCTGCCTTAAATACTCCTAATAATCCATATGGTGCAAATGGTGGAGATAGTGAACTAGTAGTAAGTTATATGGAAAGTATGGTAGAAAATGATAAGAAATATGATTTATTACTTGTTAATTGTGGACTTCATGATATTAGAGTTGATAGAGAAACTTTAAAGAGGCAAATAGATGAAGAAAAATATAAGGAAAATATAGAAAAAATAGTAGAGCTAGCTTTAAAAATTTCAAATAAGTTAATATGGATTAACACAACACATGTAAATAATGTAATCCATAATAACAGAAAGTATGGTTATTTAAGATTTAATGAAGACGTAATAAAATATAATGAAATTGCAAAAGAAATAATGCAGAAAAATAATATTGAGATAATAGATCTATATTATTTTACTAAAAATATTGAGAATGATAATATGTATCGAGATCATGTTCATTTTAAAGAAAATATAAGTAAAAAACAAGCAAAGTATATATATGATAATATAAAAAAGTATATTTAAACATACGTACATTTAAATTTTATCAAATCTTTGTTCAACATTTTAGGTGTATTCAAATATTATAGTGTTTTTTATAATATATTTTAGATGAAGAGATTAATTTATATATTTTTATTGATAAATCAAGGAATATTTTATATAATCTAAATATAAAAATAAGGAGGAATTTATGATTACTATTAAAAATTTATTTGATAATGATGATGTAAAAATTATTGAGAAAAAAGGAAATATTTCAGTTTTGGAATATCAAAGAGATGTAAGTGTTAACAAACTTACTGCTATGAGTGAGTATTATGCTTCTAAAATGAATGTAAGAAGAAGACAAGTAGTTATTCAACTAAACGGAGATGAGTATATTACAAGCTCTGGAGCTTTGCAATGGATGGCAGGAAATATTGAGTCTAAAACTAATGTAAAAGGTGTAGGTGACTTTTTGGGAAAAGCTATAAAGGGAAGTGTAACTAGTGAATCTACTGTAAAGCCAAAATATCATGGAACAGGTCTCCTTGCATTAGAACCAACATATAATTACATATTATTGGAAGATGTTTCAGATTGGAATGGAAGTATGGTGCTAGAGGATGGATTGTTTTTAGCTTGTGAGGCAACGCTAGATCATAATGTAGTGATGAGATCAAATTTGTCTTCAGCAGTACTAGGTGGAGAAGGATTATTTAATTTAAAACTTTCAGGAAAAGGAATAGCCGTTTTAGAAAGTCCAGTACCAAGAGAAGAATTAATAGAAGTAAATTTAGAAAATGATCAAATAAAAATAGATGGAAATATGGCAATTGCTTGGTCTAATTCTTTAGAGTTTACTGTAGAAAAATCTACAAGAAGCTTACTTGGCTCTGCTGTTGCAGGAGAAGGATTTGTCAATGTATATAGAGGAACAGGAAAAATCTTAATGGCACCTGTAAGACCAGAATCATCAAACAATATTTTAAAATATAATTCAAAAAGGTAATTAGAAAAAACTATTATTGATATACTAAGTATAAGACTTTTTTATAATATAAAAAAATATAGTATGTATAATAAATATAAAAAAGTAAGCATTATATAATATTGTTTACTTTTTTATTGCCATTATTAATAACAATTTCTTTATACTAGAATAATATATATAAATAAAATATTTAAAGGAGTGATTGCTTTGAATGAAAGAAAAATGATTGGAAATACTCCAATGATAGAGATAACTTATGAATACGATGGAAAAATAAATAAAATTTATGCTAAACTTGAATATTATAATTTAACAGGAAGTATAAAAGATAGAGTAGCATACTATATTATAAAAAATGCCAAAGAAAAGGAAATACTAAAACCTGGAATGCCAATAATTGAGGCAACTAGCGGGAATACTGGTATATCAATAAGTGCACTTGGAGCATATTATAGACATCCTGTATATATTTTTATGCCAGATTGGGCAAGTAGAGAAAGAGTTTTACTCATGAAAAGTTTTGGTGCAAATGTAATTTTAGTCTCTGAGAAAGATGGCGGATTTATTGAGTGTGTTAAAAGGGCTAAAAAACTTGCAGCAGAAAAGAAAGGATTTTTAGTGAATCAATTTTCAAATAGAGATAATTTCCTTGCGCATTATAAAACTACAGGGTACGAGATGCTAAAACAACTACCACAAGAAATAGGTGGCTTTGTATCTGGCGTAGGTACAGGAGGTACACTTATGGGAATAGGTACAAAATTAAAGGAAAAATATAAAAATCTAAAGATAGTAGCTATAGAACCAGATAAAATGCCAATAATTTCAAAAGGGGAAAGGATAGGAAATCATAAAATAGAAGGAATAGGGGATGATTTTGTTCCAGATTTATTAGATAAAGAAAAAATAGATGATATTATATTAATAAATGATAATGATGCTATAAATATGTCTAGAAAATTAGCAAAAGAGCTAGGACTTGGTGTTGGTATTTCGTCTGGTGCTAATTTTTTAGGATGTGTTCTATTATCAAAGAAAATAGACAATGGTGTTGTAACTGTGTTTGCAGATGATAATAAAAAATATTTATCTACAGAGCTTGTAAATGGGATAGAGGATAATGACAATTATATTTCTAATCATGTAAAACTCTTAAGTTATAAAGAGGTATAAGAAATTTGTTTTTTTTAGATGGATATAAAATAATAATTGAAGTAATAATATACTTCAATATTTTTTTGTGATTTTAATTATTAATAATTCTAAATAGTATTTTGTTAAGACATATCTAAAATGGATAAATAAAATATCTCTTACTTTTTGTAAGAGATATTTTATTTAAATTATTTTTTACTTCTTTTTATTATTGGAGATTCATAGTTCTCTGTAATAGCTCCACCGTTTCCTTGTTGATCTAGAGTTACATCATTATTTTCAAATACAATTTCTATGTCATTTGTGTTGTCATCTTGAGAATAATCTGTATCTGTAGATATAAAATCAGGATTATTATTAACATTTGAAGATGTAACATTTTTCTTTATTTCTTCTTTTAATCTGTTAGTAGTATTTACTCCAAATAAGCTATCATCATTTGTTGAACTATCGCTGTCATTCATAGTTATAGTAGGAGCATCAGGTTTAGACATCATATATTTTTCAAAATTAAACATAAGTGTATTTTGATGTTGCTTATATTTATCTGCTAAGAATGAAGTTTTACCTTCTCCAAACACAGTTTTACCGTTAGCAGTTTTAGTTTTGTAAAACATTGATCCAAATCCAAGTTCAGCAAGTTTATGTTTTTTAATTCTTTCTTTATCTTTAACATTTATCTTAGTTGGTTCAGCTTTGAATCCTTCTGTAGGATCTACTTTATATGAAGTAGTAGCATCTACTTTCTTTTCCATACCAAAAGCTTCACTCCAGTATTCACTGTCTTCTTTTACAGTATCTCCAAATACAATTTGTGTTTTAGTATTTGCAAGTACTGTCTGTCTATAGTAAGAATGTCCAGATTTTTCAAGTTGTGATAGGTTTTGAATTGCAACTGTAACACCGCATCTATATTTTCTAAATAGTGTAAACATAACCTCCATATCTTTAGTAATATATTCTGGAAATTCATCTATGTATAGAAAATGAGGTGTTCTTGAATCTTCATTTCCTTTTCTTCTAAGTACTGCATCTTGGAATTGTAGTATAAAGAACATACCAAATGCTTTAGCCTGGATAATACCAAGCTCACCTTTTCTTGAACATGCAGTTATTATACTACCATTTGCTAAAGCTTTGTCAAAGTCAATTACATTTTCTTTTCCACAAAGTGCAGCTTTAAGTCCAGGATTACGTATTAAATTATTAAGTTGAGTAATAGCTCCATATAAGAATTTTTCTGTATCTTTTCTACCACTACCACGAGTACCTGGAATTTCATATCCATTTATATTCAAACTTGGTTTATAGAAATTCTTTTCAAAGTATTTTATTAATAGCTTATATTTTTGCTCCAATTCAGGAATTTTTTTCATTTCCTCAGTCATTTCTTCAACTGCATCAAAGTTATATAATAGTTCAAGCATGTCTTCAAGAGAAGCCATTTCACCATTATGAAGTATAGGATACATTTCTTTAAGTAATATAGATAGGTTTTGAAATGCATCTATAGTTACTTGTGTAAAGAATGGATCGCTACTTCCTTTTTGATCATACATTGCCATAAGAACATCTGCTACAATAGATGCAGCTTTTGCAGGATCTGGAATAGCAAATGGATTTATACTAAGTGTTGTTTCAGGACTAGCAGGATCTATAGACAATACATCCATATCGAAGTTTTTAGCAACACCAATAAATTGAGATATAAAGTTGCCATCATTTTCAACTATAGTTATACCTAAATTCCTATATGTTATATTTCCAGTTGCGTTATCTACATATTGTACCAAAGGTCTTACTTCATCTTCAAATTGTTCTTCCATACCAGTTTTTGGTTTTAACATATTTAATGAAAAATTTCTATTTATATATCTATTATCATAAGGTCCATTCATATATGCAATACCTTTTTTTAACATAGAATATCCAATTTTTTTAGCATATTCTCTAAAGAAAAATTTTTTCTCAAGATCAAGTGCACTCATAGGTAATAAAACAGTAGCTGTCTTACCAGTACCTGTAGCACCTTGAACTAGAGTTGCTTCATAACGTTTTTTCTCAGGAACAACAATAGGAACAGATGTACCTTTTGCAGCACCTATTACAGTATCACAATCAAATGCACCATTTTTCTTTCCGCCAGAACTAACAGTAAGTCCTACAAATCCAGCGATTGACTTTAATAAATCTTCACTGTTATATATAGATAAAAGATAATCTAATATATATGTTATTGAGATGAATGGAATAAATAAAGTTAAAGCTTTAACAGCTGGTGGAATAAACTGTGGATAAGTATACAATACTTGTTCATATTTAGGTAAAGATTGTAATACTTGCCAACAAATCCAATTTATCACTCCACTTATTGAATACAATACTGGAATAGCTAATAAGACACATGTTAACATAAACATTTTTACTTTATCATCGTCATTTTTTGCTAGGCCAGAATTTACATAATATGAAAAAGCTAAAGCTGGAATTATGAATATAATTGAAACAATGTATGGAATAGGTGAGTCAATAGATATGTTATCACTCATATGTATGTTTCCAGCAGCTAAACTTAATATTTTAGCTAAGCAGAAAAAAGCAACTACTATACTAATAGCATAAAGTATATATGTTAGAATCTTTTCTGGTTTAACTGAAATATGTAACTTTTTAAAAAGATTTTCTATCAAACAAAATCACCACTTTCAGTAATATAAATAGTTAATAAGACTTTAATTGACATATTAACTTAATTCATATATAATGATACTATAAAATACTTATTTTTTCAAGAGTTTTGAGTAAAGTATTAAGTAAAATAATATATATATAAATTAGTATGAAAGAAAGAGTGTGAACTATAAATGAAAATTATTGTAGGACTTGGGAATCCAAGTAAAGAATATGATAAAACTAGACATAATGTTGGATGGATGGCGGTTGATTATTTAGCATCTTTATATAATGTTGAAATAACCAAAAGTAGTTGTAATTCTTTGATAGGTCAAACTGTTATAAATGGTGAAAAAGTAGTTTTTGCTAAGCCAATTACATATATGAATTTAAGTGGAAATGCGGTTGTAGCATTAAAAAATTGGTTTAAAGTTGAAAATAGTGATATACTCATAATTTTTGATGATGTAGATATTCCTTTTGGAACTATTAGATATAGAAAAAAAGGAAGTGGTGGAACTCATAATGGAATGAAAAATATTGTACAAATGATTTCTAGTGAAGAAATACCAAGAATTAGAATTGGACTTGGGGGACTTAAATATCCAAAACAAGATATGGTAGATTTTGTACTAGAAAAATTTAAAAAAGATGAGTTAAAAAAATTAGAAGATAATATTTTTGTACAAGTAGAATCAAAATTTAAAGAATTTCTTGACAATTAAGCTCAGATATGTTAAAATACTCACTGTATTCCGCACAGAAAAGGTTTGAAGCGTAAGCACCTCTATGGCGAGAGCAAGTTAGAATTAAGGAGGAACATTATGTACGCAATAGTTGAAATTAGTGGAAAACAGTACAAAGTTCAAGAAGGAGACATTGTTTTTGTTGATAGACTAGAAGAACTAGAAGAAGGAAAAACAACAACTTTTGATAAAGTTCTATTAGTATCTGATGGAGACAAAGTGACTGTAGGAACTGATACTGTTAAAGGAGCAAAAGTAAAAGCTACAGTTGTTGGTCATGGTAAAGCTAAAAAAGTACTTGTTTATAAGTATAAAGCTAAGAAAAATCAAAGAAAAACAAGAGGACATAGACAACCATATACAAAAATTCAAATTGAAAAAATAACAACTGGAACAAGAGCTAAAAAAGCTACTGAAGAAGCAGCTGAGTAATTAAAACGTAATGTGAATTAAAAGGAGTGAGATAAATGGCACATAAAAAAGGCGGCGGATCTACTAGAAATGGTAGAGATAGTGAAGCTAAAAGACTTGGAGCTAAAAGAGCTGATGGTCAATTTGTATTAGCAGGAAATATTTTATACAGACAAAGAGGAACTAAAGTTCATCCAGGTACTAATGTTGGAATTGGTAGTGATGATACTTTATATTCTAAAGTTGATGGTGTCGTTAAATTTGAAAGAAAAGGAAAAAGCGACAAAAAAGTTAGCGTATATCCTGTAGAAGAGTAATTAAATGCAACCTTGAGGTTGCATTTTTTTACTGCGTTACGGCAGTAAAACTATTGCTTGTTTTACATAAATATGATACAATATATATTGTTAAATATTTTTTGTTAATAAATAATTATTTTTTAAGAAATTATTAAAAAGGAGGAAGAAATATGGAAAGAAAAGACAGTATTTATGCTGTATATAGTGAAAAGGTCGGAAGGTTAGAGTTGTTTAATGATAATGCTCATAAAGAAGAAGAAAGAAAAATAGAAGGAAATGTATATATAAATCATCAGAATAAAGAGATTAGATTATATAATTTTAGAAAATCTGATCTTTCAAATGAAGAAAAAGTTGAAATAATATGTAGCATACTTGAAGAATTAGTATTATTTCCTAAAAGTTTAGTTTCTAAAGAATATGAAAAAGGAAAAATTGAAGAATATACATTAATGATTGGTGGTTATCTTTTAAATGGAGAATTTAAAGATAATCGTAAAAAATATCCATCTATTGTTACAGAGCTAATAGATAATACAAAAATTTATGATGGAGAATCTCCTAAAATAGAATTTTACATAATGATAATAAAAGATTTTTATAAAGAAAATAAAAATTATTTAGGTAAAAAAAATATTGTATTAGAAATAAATAGCCCAAACTTAGTAAGAGGATACATTGACTATGTAAATATATCTAGATTACTTAGTACATATTTAAAAGACAAAGGAATAAAGTTTGCAATGGGGTTAAATAATAAAATATTTTGTAATAATAAGAAAATATATATTATGCCTATTAAAAATAAAAACTGAGTGAATTTTCACTCAGTTTTATTCTATACCGTATATTAATATCAGTAGCTTTAAATGTTTTAGCTATTCCATATGCATAGATTCTAATATAATTTTGATTATCTAGTAAAGCTACATTTTTGGGTGCAATTTCATTTACTACCCTTTTTGCATAATATTCTTTAACGTCAGTATTTCCATGGTTTATAATTACAGATTTTATATTGTTAAATTTTCGTAATAAATTTAGCAATTCTTCTTTTTTTGCATGACCAGAAAATTCATTGGTAGAATAAACGTTAGCAGCTTTTTTTACTATTAGTCCATTTAGATTAAAGAGTTCATTCTTCTTTACTTGTTTTAATTTTCCACCAAGACTATCAGGAGTTGTATATCCACAAAATATTATACTGCATTTTGGTCTACTAATATAATATGGTAAATATGTCTGTGCTGGTCCATAATTACCCATACCTGAAGTTGTAAGAATAATTTTACATGATCTATCAGTTAATAGTTTTTCTCTTTCTATATTATCTTTTACAAAATTAAAGTTTTCTGGAAGAAAGTTTTTTACTTCTTTTTTTAAAAATTCACTATGATTTAAATAAAAATTAGTATAGCTATAAGATAATTTACCATCAGCAAATATAGGAATAGATGTATCAAGTAAACCTTCTTGTTGCATTTGTTTTAACTCATAAGGTATTTCTTGAGCTCTTCCTTGAGAAAAAACAGGAATTATACAAGTTTCTTTGTTTTTTATAGAATTTAATAAGTATTTTCTAAAAGTATATTCTATTGTGTCTTTACTAGTTTTTCCATAGGTTGATTCTTGAACAATATTTATTGGTAAATTATAAATGCTATTATTTTCTTCAACATCAAATAATCTATTATTTGGAGAATAATCACCAGAAAAATATAGATATATTGGATCTTCATTTTCATATGATATAGTAACAAGTATTGAAGCAGCTCCAAGTAAGTGAGCATTTGGAATAAGTGTTGCACTTATATTATCAGTTATTTTAAATGTTGAATTGTATTCTTTACCAGTAACATAGCTTAACATTTCTTCTACATTTTTTGAATCATATAGTACATCATTATTTAAGAACACTGGTACAGAAGCATCTTCTATTATCTTTTTGTATTTGTTTGGATTTTTTTGAAATGAATAAGATAAAATCTCAGCAGTGTTATATAAAGCAAGTGGCATAAGCATTGAAGTTATTTTACTTGCATAGATATTCCCTCTAAATCCATCTTTATACAATTTTGGCAGACGTCCTACATGATCGATATGATTATGTGTAACAAGCACAAATTTTATTTCTTTTGGATCGAATGGAAAAGAAAAATTTTGCAGTTGGTAATTTTCTTCTTGAAATAGACCACAGTCTATTAAAAAACGAATTTTTTCCTTATCAGGAAATCTTACTGTGCAGATAATGCACGATCCTGTTACTTCATTATGCAAAGATATAATGTCAACATACATATTTGTTTTGTTTTTATTTCCCATAAAAACTCCTCCTTTTTAATAATTTTAATTTAGAAAGTAAGTTTTTTTCTGTACTTAAAAATAATAATTATCATTTTCTTAAAGTTTTAAATTTACCTTTATTATATATTGCGTTTTAATATTAGTCAATTAAATTATACAAAATATAATAAATTTAGTTAAAAAGTATACATAAAATAAAAGAAAATATATTTTTTTATAGATTTTTTATATTATTTATTGTATAATACTTAAAGTAACGTGAGGTGAGAAAATGGACAATCAAAAAATTATTTTAACAGGTATAAGACCTACAGGGAATTTGTATTTAGGACATTATTTTGGAGCTGTAGGTAATTAGGTAAAGTTGCAAAATGAATATGATATATTTATTGAAATTGCTGGTGTTCAAGTATTAACAGATAATTTCAATAATTCAAATAAAGTAAGAAAAAATGTAAGAGAACTAGCACTAGATCTTCTTGCATGTGGAATAGATCCTAAAAAAGTAAAATTTAAAGCAAGTCAAACAATGAAAAAGGATAAAGAGGCAATAAAAATAGATTATTTTAAAGAATAGGAGATAAAAATGGTTATAGATAATGTAAAAATTTCTGTTAAAGCTGGAGATGGTGGAAATGGAGCAGTTAGTTTTAGAAGAGAAAAATATATAGCAGCAGGTGGACCAGACGGTGGAGACGGAGGAAGAGGTGGTAATGTAATTTTAAAGGTAGATAACAATACAAGTACATTACTAGATTTTAAATATAGAAAAAAATTTAAGGCAGAGGATGGGAAAA
Source organism: uncultured Clostridia bacterium (assembly GCA_944388585.1). Lineage (GTDB taxonomy): Bacteria > Bacillota > Clostridia > TANB77 > CAG-465 > CAG-465. The sequence goes on along the minus strand of CALXJI010000002.1, from coordinate 149,628 downwards.
ATGGTGAAGGATCAAGAAAAATAGGAAAGTCTGGTAAAGACTTATATATTTCTGTTCCTAAAGGTACGATTGTAAAAGATATAGATAAAGATGTTATAGTTGCTGACCTTTCAGAAGACGGACAAGAATTCTTAATAGCTAGGGGGGGAAAAGGTGGAAGAGGTAATACTCATTTTGCAACTTCAACAAGACAAGTACCAAATTTTGCAGAGCAAGGTAGAAAAGGGGCAATCAAAAATTTAGAATTAGAGCTTAAGATGCTTGCAGATGTAGGACTTATTGGATTTCCTAATGTTGGAAAATCTACTTTAATTTCTATTGTATCTTCTGCAAGACCTAAAATTGCAAACTATCATTTTACAACTTTAGATCCAGCTTTAGGAGTTGTAAGACCTAAAAATGGTGAACCTTTTGTTATGGCAGACATTCCTGGAATAATAGAGGGTGCAAGTGAGGGGATAGGTCTTGGAATTGAATTTTTAAAGCATGTTGAAAGAACAAGACTATTACTTCATGTAATAGATGTAGCAGGATCAGAAGGAAGAGATCCAGTAGAAGACTTTAATAGGATAAATGAAGAACTTAGAAAATATAGTCAAAAACTTGCTTCAAAAAAACAAATTGTTGTAGCAAATAAAATGGATATTATAAATAATGAAGAGTTAGTAAAAAATTTAGAAGAAAAATGTAAAGAGGAAAATTTAAAATTATTTAAAATATCAGCTGCAACACGTCAAGGAATAGATGAATTGATTGAATATGTTGCACAAGAACTTGTAAAAATTCCAAAAGAAGACATTGTACAAATTGATGAAATGTATGACAAAGAAGAAGAAATTGTTGATCAAGAATGGAATATTGAAGTTGAAACAAGAAAAGATGGAATATATTATATAGTTACAGGTGCTCCTATTGATAGGTTAATGAGTAAGGTAAATATATTTGATATTGAATCAAGACAATATTTACAAAGAATACTAAGACAGCTTGGAGTAATAGATAAATTAAAAGAAATGGGAATAAAGCAAGGAGATTTTATAGAAATTGATGGATATCAATTAGAATATAGTGAATAAGATAAAATCATAATAGAATTATTCTATTATGATTTTTGTAATTTTTATGCAACATAAAAAATATATAGAAGATATTAATTAGATAAAATACGATAGTATTAAATAAAATTTAAAATACAATAAAAATTTAAGTATTTACAAAAATAAATTTAGATGTTATTGTGATAATGTAAGGGGTGGAATATATGAAAAGTAAAATAACATTAACAATTTTAATAGTAGTAATTGTATTTTTAGGAGCTTTATCTTTCTTTTTTGGATATAAGTATTTAGACTCAGATGAAAAGATAAATGAATTAACAGCTCAAGTTGAATCTTTAAATAATGAAAAACAAGAAATTGAGACACAGTTAAGTCAAGAAGGAGGAACAGATGGTATACAAAATGAAGTCCAAACTCTTGAAAAATTAATTATACCAAAAGTAGATAATAGTAAAATTGATGCATCAAATAGTGGTCTTGAAGTAGAAGAAGTGTTAGAAAGTGGAGTAAGTAAAACTATAGATAATACATTATCTTATATTATAGGGCCAACAACTTCTTATTACAGTGGAGGAGAAACTAATTATGATTTTCAATTTAGACTTAATGATAGAAAGTATACTTTTGATGGAAAACAAATAGTAGATGTACAGACACAATCTCATGGCACAGCAACATCAGCATATATAATAGTGCTACTAGACGATGGAACAATTCAATATGCTTTAAAAAATTATGATACTACAGATTTACAGTTTAAAGAATATGATTTAAAGGATGTTGTAAGAATTATGCAGGTTGCAGTAAAAACAACAAATGGAAGAATTACATCTCGCGTTGGTGCGATAACAAGTGATGGATATACACACATTTTACCATATGATATGCCATAGTGAAAAATAGACAAGCTTAGTAAATAAAAAAGACTCATAAGGATTAATATCTTATGAGTTTTTTTATTATTTTTTAGATCTTCTGTAAGTAATTTTTTTTGTTACAACAGGTTTTAACTTTAAAAATGCTAAAATTGCTAAAAAATATAGTAAAGTACATAGTATTGCAAATAATAGCCAATCATATCTATTAAAGAAAAATATTATTAAAAACAGTGAACAAATTGCACCTAAAATCATTCCACCATATACTTCATGTTTTAGATGTCCTACTCTTTTTATAGCTTCATTATCTATTGATTCAAATGTTGCATCTATATGTTCTATAACATTTCTTTCTATTCCTAATTCTTGTATATAATCTTTTAAATTCTTTAGATTTTTATTTGTATTATCTTGTCTGTGTCTTTGCCCCATAGCATCACGTATAACAATAGAGGCAAAAGTAAGTATTATAAGAAAATCTTTAGCACTATTATATGATGCGATGGTTGCAGGGTCTGTAAGACCTAATGTATAAGCATTTAAAAATAATATTAAAATTACAGAAGAAGTTACAATTGCTGTATGTGTTGATGGAAAATCACCATCATGAAAAAACATTTTTATAGAAAATCTTTTACCAATCCAGCACTTTAATATTACTTTAAATGTTTGAGTTATGATCCAAACAAAAATAATAGATATAATTATAAATGCTAATAAATTATAATATAAATTCTCCCCTAATATGAGATTCATATATTTTACCTCCATTATAAAATTATACTAAATTTAAAAAGCTTTGTCAAAATGATAATTTTTTTCTACATTTTAATTATTATATTAATTTAAAATTTACAAATGATATTAGTGGGTGATACTATGAAATTTAAAATTAATTATATAGAGAAAAATAAAGAAAGCAATTTAATTGAAAAAGAAAATTATATAAATATATATTTTTTTGGAATACGAGTAAAGAAAATAAAATTAGAAAGAAAAATTCATGCACCTTATAAAAAAAATAATACTAAAACTAATACAATATATATGATATTAAAGCAAATAATAAGATCGCTAAAATATGATGAAATTGTAAATTTGGTAATAAGAATTCCAAAGACTATAAAAATACATAAGCTAGATATGGATTTAGGAATTAATTTAAATGATCCAATATACAATGCATATGCGATTGCAGTAATAAATGCAGTATTTCCATTACTTATTGCATATAATAGCAAAAGCATTAATTTAGATAATATAAAATATACAACATTTATTTCGGATAAGACATTATTTTTAAATATAAAATGTAATGTATCAATATCAATAATAAAAAATATATTCAGAATCTTTAAAGTTATTTTTGCACTGATAAAATTAAAAATTAAAGAGTTAAAAAAAGATAAAACAAAAAATAGTATAACAAATGAATTAGCACAAAAAACAATATAAAAAAAGAGGCGATAATTAAATCACCTCTTTTATATTTTCAGGAATGTATATAGTTTGTCCATCATATAGGACATCTGTATCCACTCCTTTAGCTTCATTGATACATTTTATTGTATCAATTAGCTCTCTGACATCGACATTGTCGATGTTATTTTCATCTAGAAGATTTTCAGCTATTGTCCATAGCTTTTCTCCACTAGATACAGTGTAAGATTTGATTTTCAAATCTCCACTGTTTATTTTTTCTAGAGTATTTTCAACTCTAGTCTCTTGAATGGAATTGCCCCATTCAAGAATTTTTTCCTTTGCAAAACTACAAGCAGAACTTACAGTTTTACAAATACATATTAAAAGGAATATACCGTACTATTACGGCAATAATTCTCCTTCTAATAAATTTCTTTTGTGTTTTTTTTGTTTTTTTCATAAATTTTTCCTCCTTATATTTTTTATTTTTCTTTTGCAAATATAATAAGCTTTAATAAATAAATCGAAGGAATCTTAACCGATTCACTTATTAAAGCTTATCATATGCAAATATTTTTTATATGCTAAAAAGCATATTATTAATTATATTATACCATGCTTTACATAAATAGTAAATATTTAAATATGTTAAAATAATTTTAATTATTTAGTATATTATTTATTTTTATAGTAAAAAATATATTTAGTACAAAAAATAAATTTGTAATTTAGAAAGGTGGTAGAAATAATGGAGACAAAGCATCCAATAGAGTCATTAATGATAACATCAATGACTTCAATAGAAAATATGGTAGATGTAAATACAATAATAGGAGATAGTATAGTAACTGCAGACAATACTACAATAATTCCTTTATCTAAAGTATGTTTTGGATTTGCAGCAGGTGGAAGTGAATTTAATACAAATAAATTAAATAAGTATACAGAAAATATAAAACTTCCATTTGGTGGTGGAGCAGGTGCTGGTGTAAAAATTTCACCTGTAGGCTTTTTAGTTATAAAGGATGGAATACCTAAAGTTTTAAATGTAGATGGTATAAATGTTGTAGACAGAGCAGTTGATATGATACCAGATATAATTAATAAAATTGATATGCTAATTAATAAGAAAATGGATAAATCAAATAATAAGAAAGAAGTAAAAAAAGTGAAAGAGGTAGATATTGATATAGATGATGATGATGTAAATGAAGAGTATTATGAAGAAGATGGAGAATAAAAAAATAGAAACGGCTTATTAAGCCGTTTCTAAACTGTGTTTTGAAGAAGTTTTTTTATTTTTACTATGTTTGCTTTCCATTTCAATTTTTGCATTTTGTTTTTCTTTATTTTTAGAATTATTTTTTTCTCTAAAAATATTAAAAAAGTATTTTAATATTTTATAAGGTGCCAAAATTGTGATATTTATAATAGCTAAAGTAAAATTTATAGGACCACCTATAAACATTAAGAAAATAGCTAAAAATGGAAGTAATATTCCAAAAACAATTAAGAATCGTGCAAAATCATAATGAATGAAATCTAATAGTAGTCCGTTAAATAAACTATCAAGAAAACCATCAGTTTTAGTGTTGTATTTATCCCTAGTTTCTCCATATACTTTTAAAGATTCTTGATATATTTCTTCTTGAGCTTTTCTCTCCTCGGATCCTTCAGGAAAGTCATAGACTTTTCTTTTTTCCTCTTCAGATTTACTATCTGTAATATAAATATCACGTGCAGGAATATATAAGTTATATCCTATTGTTCCTGTGATAATACAAATTACAATCATTATAAACAATATTTTTGCAGATTTGCTTGTTGATTCTATTTTTTGTTTTAATGAATCTAGTCCTTTCTTTAGAATATTTTCCTTTTTCACTTCTTCCTTAACACCTTTTTCTTTTCTTTGGATACTTCTTTTTGCTTTTGACATTTTAATCACGTTCCTTTCTAATAATTTTTCTCTATTGTATATTGGTTATTTTTCCTATGCTAACCGGTCAAAAAATGTATTAAAAAAGAAGTTTAAAACGTATAAAGAGACGTTATTAAACTTCTCAAATAAACAATATCAATACAATATTATTATAGCATAGTTAACATAAAATGTCAATAATTTACATAATATATTATTTAAAAATGGAATATTGTATTTATATGTAGAAAAAGCAAATATTATGTGTAGAGAGTGTGAATGTTTTTAAGCTTTATTGACTTTTAAATTTTAAGAATATATAATTATAATGTAGTAAAATAATGATTATAAAGGAGGGAATTATGGAAGAATTAAAGAATCTCAGTTCCTTAAAAGATATTATTAATATCAGATTCGATTTATTTAAAGATAAAGTTGCTTTTATTGAAAAAGATATTGATCATAAAGAATTTGAGTATATAAAATATAAAGAAATAAAAGAGAAAATAAATGGACTTGGAACTTATATGATTGAAGATTTAGATCTTAAAGGAAAAAATATTGCTGTAATTGGAGAAAATTCTTATAGATGGTATGTTACGTATATGGCTGTTGCTTGTGGAGTAGGCGTAATTGTTCCATTAGATAGAGGACTTCCAGAAAATGAAATACTTAATTTGATTTTAAGATCAGATACTAAGGCTATAGTTTACTCTTCTAGAAAAAAAGATGAGATAAATAATATAAAAGATAAATTACCAAAAGATATGATATATATAGATATGAATAAAAAGGAATCAGATGAGGAAGCTTTAGCTTTTGATAGAATAATAGAAAAGGGGATAAAAAAAGTAGATGACGGAAACAGAGAATATATAGATATGCCGATAGATAGAGAAGCATTTAGTATATTGCTATTTACTTCTGGAACATCTGCAACTTCAAAAGGTGTTATGCTTAGTCATAAAAATCTATGTGCTAATATTTATTCTTGCTCATGTGTAGTTCCAACTTTTGGAGATTATACTTGTATGTCTATATTACCACTGCATCATACATACGAATTTACATTAGATTATTTATTTATGAGTGCAGCTGGTGGAACAATTGGTATATGTCAAGGACTAAAATATATACTTAAAGATTTCAAAGAGATAAAACCAGATTTTATACTTGCTGTTCCTGCAGTAATTGAAAAATTTAATCAGCAAATTGAAAAGGGAATAAAAGAAACAGGTAAAGAAAGAACAATAAAAACAATAAAAAAAGTGGCAAATGGATTTAGTAAAATAGGTATAGATATACGAAGAAAAATATTTGCTAAAATTCAAGAGAATTTTGGTGGGAATTTAAAATATTTATTTTGTGGTGCAGCTCCACTTGATCCAGAACTTATAACAAAAATGGAAGGCTATGGCTTTAAATTTTTACAAGGCTATGGACTTACCGAAACATCTCCTTTAGTATCAGGTACTTCTTTAAAATGTGATGCACCAGGTACAGTTGGAAAAGCTGTTGAAGGTGTGGAAATAAGAATAGATTTAAGTGCAAATGAAGATGAAAATAGTAATATTGGTGAAATTATCGTAAAAGGAGATAATGTAATGCTAGGTTACTATAATGATGAAGAAGCTACAAAAAATGTTTTAAAGAAGGGATGGTTTTATACAGGAGATTTAGGATACTTTGATATAAGAGGAAACTTGGTTGTTACAGGAAGAAGTAAAAATGTGATTGTTACTTCTAATGGTAAAAATATATTTCCAGAAGAACTAGAAAATCTTTTAAATAAATTACCTTTGATAGGAGAATCTATGGTATATGGTAAGAGATTGTCTAGCACATCAAAAGATGTTACTGTTGCAGCAAGAGTAACTTTAGATAAAGAGTTTTTAAGCGAAAAATATGGAGACAATATTCCTTCAGATACTAAACTTTATGAAATGGTATTTGATGAAATTAAAAAGGTTAATAGAATGATGGTTTCATATAAAGCTATAAAATATTTGGAAATAAAAAAAGATGAGTTTGAAAAAACAACAACCATGAAAATTAAAAGATATGTTGAACTTGAAAATACAAATCCAGATAATTTAATTACATCAGATGACATTGAAAAAGTTAAAAAAACTAAAAAGAAAGATAGAAAAAAGCCTATAAATGTTGAAGCTAAAAAACTTGATGATAGTTATGAAATTAAAGAAGCTGAAAAGAAAAAATTTAATTAAAAGATATAAATTTTTAGAAAAATACTTGACAATTTTATTTCTTAGTAATAAAATTAAAATTGTAAAGAGAAGTGATTCTAATCTTTACATTTAAACTTTGAGAATCATATAATTTTTTTTTCGAAATCCATTATTAGACTCGGTATACTATAATTTGATTATAGTATACCTTTTTTGTATTATTTTACAAAAATAAAAAATAAAAGTAAACATAAATTATGCTTACTTTTATTATCTAATTAATTATAAGAGTCTCTGTTTGGTGCACCTTCGGGGGCTCGAACCCCGGACAAACTGCTTAAGAGGCAGCTGCTCTACCGACTGAGCTAAAGGTACAATTAATGTACATCAATTATTATAACAAAAAAAATAGTAATTGTAAATAATTTGTAGGAAAAAATTAAAAATATATAGTATTTTTTTATGTAATGATATATTATATTCTTAGATTGAGGTGTTAAAATGAAAAAAGGAGTATTTAAATATGGAATAATAGTTGGTAGATTTCAACATATTCATAAGGGACATCAAAAATTAATAGAAATAGGATTAAGATTATGTGATAAATTGTTAATTTTTATAGGATCGGCTAATCAAGAAAATAGTGCAAGGAATCCATATAGTTATGAATATAGAAAATCTTTGATTGAGATAATATATAAAGATGAAATAGATAGTGGAAAAATAATAATAGCACCTTTAAATGATTTTAAAGATAGTAGATCTCTTACTCCATTATGGGGAGAGTATGTATTAAATAGTGCAAAAGATATATTAGGTGAATGTCCTAATTGTATTATATATGGTAAGGATAAGGATATATTTAAGTGTTTTGCTAAAGAGGTGGTAAAAAAATTGTCTGAAGTTTATGTGGATAGAGATTCTTTAATGATTTCTGCTACAAAAATGAGAGAATTTTTATTAAATGGAAATAAAAAGGAATGGGAGAAATATTCTGATGAAAAAATTCATAATAAGTATTATGAATTAAAGGAAAAATTGGAACAATATTATTGTAAAAAAAATTAAGATATGATATCATGAGCATATAATTGTTATATATTTATTAAGGAGGTAGTGATATATGCAAGGTGTATTTTTAGAAGATGATGGAATAAAACCTTTTATAACAGATGAAGAATATGAAGGAATGTGTAAAAGAGTGGAGCAAGCACATGAGATGTTAGAAAATAAATCTGGTAAAGGTAGTGATATGCTTGGGTGGATTGATTTGCCCGCAAACAGAGATGAAGAAGAAATAGAAAGAATAAAGAAATGTGCAGAAAGAATAAATAAACAAGCTGATGTTTTTGTTGTTATTGGAATTGGAGGATCATATTTGGGAGCAAAAGCAGTAATAGACCTATTTGATTCTACTTTTTCTAATTTACAAACTTATTCTGAAAGAAAACATCCACAAATTATTTTTGCTGGTAATAATTTAAGTGGTAAATATTTAAGAAATTTGGTTGAATATTTAGAAGATAAAGATTTTGCTATTAATGTTATATCTAAATCTGGTTCAACACTTGAGCCTGCTGTAACTTTTAGAACTCTAAAGGTAGTGTTAGAGCAAAAATATGGTAAAGTAATGGCAGCATCTAGAATATATGTTACTACTGATCCAGAAAAAGGGATTTTACACGATTTAGCAATTAAAAATGAATATGAAATGTTTAAAATTCCAAAAAATGTTGGGGGAAGATATTCAGTACTTACTGCAGTGGGACTTCTTCCAATGGCAGTTGCAAACATTAATTTTGAAGATATACTTGATGGTGCTCAATTTGCTTCATTTGTATTTAACAATAAAGATGTATCAAATAATGATTGTTATAAATATGCAGCTTATAGAAATATTTTAAGAGAATCTGGAAAAGATATAGAATTACTTGCAAGTTATGAGCCAAGTTTTCAGTATTTTATTGAATGGTATAAACAGTTATTTGGTGAAAGTGAAGGAAAAGATGGAAAGGGAATTTTTCCAGCAGGTGTAAACTTTACTACAGATCTACACTCTATGGGACAATGGATACAAGATGGCAAAAGAAATATATTTGAAACAGTTATAAATATTCAGGTAGATAGAAGTTTGACTTATTTACCTGAATTAGAAGATAATTTTGACAATTTAAACTATTTAGCAGGAAAAGAAATTGATTATATAAATAAACAAGCTTTTAAAGGTACTTTAAAGGCACATGTTGATGGAAAAGTGCCTACAATGGTAATAAATTTAGAAGACCTTACAGAATATAATGTAGGTCAATTAATATACTTTTTTGAAAAAGCTTGTGCAATAAGTGGATATTTACTTGGAGTAAATCCTTTTGATCAACCTGGTGTTGAAGCATATAAAAAAAATATGTTGGGATTATTAAAAAATAAGGAAAAGTAATACGTATATCGAACTATGTTTACATAACCTATTTACAAATTCAAATTATTGTGATATAATGCCTGTATCACAGTAATTTTTTTTGCTATTAAAACATAAGATTAAGTAGATTAATAAACACAAGGAGGATAAAAAGTGGAAAATTATATGGAAAATAATAATGTAATTATAGGTGGTAAAATTATAGAAGAACCTAAATTTAGCCATGAGATTTTTGATGAAAAATTTTATAAATTTTTAATAAAAACAAAAAGATTAAGCGAATATGAAGATATATTACCAGTAATTATATCTGAAAGACTAATTGATATGAATGATTTGAAAATTGATAGAATTTTAAAAATTAATGGACAATTTAGGTCATATAATATGCAAGGAGAAAAGAAAAATAAATTAGTTTTATCTATTTTTGTAAAGGAAATAGAATTTACAGATGATGAATCTGTTGTTACACTAAATGATGCTAATTTAATAGGTTATATTTGTAAAGCACCTGTTTATAGAAAAACTCCTTTAGGAAGAGAAATTGCAGATGTTTTGATAGCTGTTAATAGAACGTATAGAAAGTCGGATTATATACCATGCATATTATGGGGAAGAAATGCAAAATTTTGTGAGACTTTAAATATTGGAAGTTTAGTTAAATTAAATGGTAGAATTCAATCTAGAACTTATGAGAAAAAATTAGAAAATGGAGACATAGAGAAAAAAGTTGCATATGAAGTTTCTATTTCAAAGTTTGCAAAAGTGGAAAAATAAAAAATATCAGGAATTTTACTTTCCTGATATTTTTTTATAAAATTAAAGACTCTAGAAGTAAATTCTAGAGTCTTTAATAAAAAAGATTTTAATCATTAATAAATGATTGATATGTATGATTCATGCTAATTTTTATTATAAAATTCGCACGTTTTGAATTATATTACTTGTAAATAAAATTGTCAAGCTTTTTTTGCAAATTTATTAAAAAATGTCTAAAGTCATAGTAGATCAAGCGGATTTACAGTTAAATTATCTTTAAAGATAGAAAAATGAAGATGTGGACCAGTAGTATTTCCATTTTGTAGTCCATTAGATAAAACTTTTGGACCAACGTATCCTATTATTTCTCCTTGTTTTACAAATTGACCAGGTGTTACTATAAAATTTTCAGAAAGATGACAATATAATGTTTTGTAATTATTTGAATGGGATATTATTATTGTATTACCATAACCACTTTCTAAAAAAGAAGCATATAAAATATAGCCATCACTACTTGCATATATTTGACTGTTTTGAGGAGCTAAGAAGTCTATACCATTGTGAAAATTTTTGTATCCATATAAATATCTTTCTCCATAATTAGATGATATAGACGTATATTTGGTTGGAAATATAAAATTTGTATTAGTATTTTCATATTCTTTATTAGTTAATGTATAAAAGTACAGTATAACTGCAATAATATAAATAATGAAAAAGTTTTTCAAAAAAATCACCAACTGTATTATACATATATTTGGATTAAAGTAAAGAAAAAAAGAATATTAAAATCTGTAAAAATATGCTTAAAAACTATAAAAAAATCATGTTTAAGACTATAAAAAGTGCTAAAACTATTGATTCTTAATCCAAATTTTGGTATAATTATATTAGAGTAAACAAAGGAGGGTGTTTATAATGAAAAAATTTATGTTAAGAGTTGTGCCAATCGTTTTTGTAGCACTTATGTTAGTTGTTGGACCAATATTTGCAAAAACACCAGCTGAAATAGCTAATATGGCTAATGGTGATGGTATTACAAATGTTACAGGAGCAGCATCTAGTGTGTGGAGCACAGTACTTACAATTCTTCAAATATGTGCTGTAGCAGCCATAGTTTTTGCAGGTGTAAAATATATGTTTTCTAGTGCTGATGGTAAAGCTGAAATTAAAAATGGGATGATTGGTCTTGTTATAGGCGCAATTTTAGTATTTGCAGCTAGTACAGTTGTACAATTTATTATTAATGCTAGTACAGATGTTATAAATGTTCAAAGTTAGTTTTACTATTTAGTTGTACTAATTGAAATCCTTGATATATAACTTATGTTTATATCAAGGATTTTTTTAAATAAGAAATATTTTAATTGATAAAAAAAATAATATATAGTATAATATAATTAAGAAAAGAGGGGTTAAAATGAAATTAAAAGAAAGAATTTTAAAGATAGGATTTGTTTTTATTTTAATATATGTTATTTCTAATACTTATATTTTTGCTACGCTAGGAAGTGGCTTAAATGAAAGTTTATATAATCAAGTAGCTAATGAAGGAAATACGGCTTTAGACAATACAATATCTAAAGTTGGTTCAACAATATTTTTAATACTACAAATTGCAGCTGTAGGTGGTGTTGTATATACAGGTGTAAAATATATGTATGCATCCTCTAACGATAAAGCGAAAATAAAAGAAACATTAATTTGGCTTATTATAGGTACAATTTTTGTATTTGCTGCACCTGCTGTAATAAATTTCATTACTGATGCATCTAACAACATATTATTAGACAATAAAATTTCATCTTTGTTACAAAAATAAAAAAAATATATATAATTATATGCTTTTTGTTATTATATGTTGAATGTATGATATACTTATATATAGTTATTTGTTTAGAAAGGAGAAAACTGTTTATAATAGTTTGTGATTTGTATGAAAAATAAAAAAAATAGAATATTACTTGGAATTTTTATTATACTTTGTATGTGCCTAAATTTTGTATTTGCTACTGAAACAGGAGATAATGAAGAAGAATGGGATGGAACTTACGACTTTTGGAATAAAGCTTCAGAATGGTATAAACCTGGAAGTACAGATATATATTTTAATGCTAATGTTATGAGTGATTTTGCTGGAATAGTTGAAAAAATAGGAACAGGCGTTATTGCTATAGCTACGGTTGTATTGGGTATAAAATATATTTTAGGTAGTGTATCTGATAAAGTATCTGTAAAAGAAAACTTGATTACTTTACTTATAGCTTGTATATTTTTCTTTGGATGGACCAATATAAGAGGTCTTATTATAAAAAATATTACTTATGACCCAAATACGCAAAATATAGCTGTATCTGGAATATCTGGTAATACTCAGCTTTTTATATTTAATGGATCTAGTATTGAAAGTGCATTTGCTAGTGTTTTTAGCATTATAGTATTAATAGCTAAATTTATAGCTGTAATTGCTACTGTATATATGGGATTAAAATATATATTCTCAGGTCCAGAAGTAAAAGCAAAATTGAAAGAGAAAAGTGTTATGTATATAATTGGTATTATAATGATATTTACAACACTTAATATTTTATCATTTATTTCGACATCTATTAATAGCAGTTTTGTAAAATAAAATTTGGAGGTATAAATGGGAAGATCATATACAGTTCCTCGTAGTGCAAAGGGAGAATCAAGAATTTTATATATTTTTACAATAAAATCATTAGCAATAACTTTAGCTTTTGGAGCAATTGGTGCTTTGATATATTTTATTTTAAATTCTTTTATGGAAATATCAATAGTAACAATGATTTTAATAATTGCTCCATTTGCGGGCATTGGATTCTTAATTGGAGCAACTAATATACCTGACAGTCCTATAATGGGACCTTTGCAAAAAGCTGGAGGAGAGAATATTTTTGATATATTAGTAAGGTTGATTACTTTTAGATATAAAAAGAAAATTTATATTTATGGTATTGATAGAAAAGTAGAAGAAAAGAAATTAAAAGAAAAAAAGGAAGGAGGTAAATAATGGTAACTATTATATTGCCTATTATTTTTTTAATAATAATGTTAATATTTTTAGTTTTGTTTTTAGTTATAGGAAAAAGGCAAGAAAAAACACTAAAAACAATTGATAAAAATGGAAAAATAAAGTATGATAATAAAGATAAGAATAATATTTCTTCTAATAATGTTAATAAAGAGAAAAAAGGAATTTTAAAAAAAGAAGATGTATTTAAATTTATGGAGTTTGACAAAATTTTAAATAATATGATCGTTCAAAATGGTGGCTCTAGATTTACTATGGCTGTAAAGTGTAAAGGAATAAACTATGATTTGATGTCAGAGGTGGAACAATTATCAGTTGAAGAAGGGTTTATTACTTTTTTAAATACATTAAAATATCCAATACAACTATATATACAAGCACAAAATATAGACTTAAAGGGAGTTATTCAAAAATATAAAAATAATATTAGTGGCATTTCTAAAGAATATGATGAAGTGAATAGAAAGTATTCTAAACTTGCAAGTGGATTTGATGTCGATGAAAAAAAATTAGATACTTTGGCTAAAGAACGTGATAGTATAAATAATGTATATGAATATGCACAAGATATGATAAGCTATGTTGAAAAAATGAGCGGAAATAAAAATTTATTACAAAGAAATTTTTATGTATTAGTTTCTTATAGTACTGGTGAAATTGCTGCAGTTGATAAATTTAATAAAGATGAAATTATTGAAATGTGCTTTACAGAATTAAATACAAGATGTCAAGCAATAATTAGTGCTCTTTCTTCATGTTCTGTATCTGGAAAAATACTAGACTCTAATGAGTTAGCTGATTTATTATATTCAGCTTATAATAGAGATGATAAGGGATTAATTGGAGTGCATGAAGCACTAGATTCAGGTATATTTAGACTTTATTCAACATCTGAAGATGCTACGTATAAAAAGGCAGTGGCTCTGGACGAATATTTGAAAAATGAGGCTAAAATAAGAGCACTTGAGGCTATAAAATCAGTTATTGAAAATGATAATATTATAACGTCAGCATCTGAGCAAATAGATAGAGAAGAAGAAATTAGTAAGAGAGCTACCAATATGATAAAAGCAGAAGATTATGATCAAGAGTTTAAGAATAATGTAAATCGAAAAATCTTAAATGATTTTCGTCAAACAAAAAAAGAATTATTGGTACAAGATAAAATTCAGAAAGAAAAGTTTATAGAAAATAGCAAAGATAGCTTAAAAGAATTAGAAGAGCTAAAGAAGGTTGATAAACCTGAAGGAATAAAACTTATTGAAAAATCAAAAGAATTAAAAAATAAAAAAGATCAAGATCAAGAAAACATATATGACATTGAAGATCAACAAAAAGATGATAATATTGTTTCTAATGATATAGAAGCTAATGACAGTGATGACAATAAATCTATTTTATAAAAGGAGGTTGAATTGTAAATGAGTAAAAAACTTTCCAGAAAAGAAATGAGAAAGTTACAAGAACAGAAAGATAAAGAGGAACAAATTATTGGCATAGAAGATCAAGAAAATATACTTCAAAAGAATAGGTCTAAATTACATGATTTATTAGCGCCATCTGGAATAGATGCTACACATTTTGACTATTTAGAAATATTTTCTAAGGTCTCACGTTTTGCCAGAACTTTTTATTTAACAACAGTTCCTAGACAAGCTACATTTCCTTATTTTTTAGCAGGAATATATGAATTTGGAGATGTTAATACGTCTGTATATATTACTCCTATTCCAGAAAATAATTCTATAAATGATTTAAATAAAACAATTGTGGAATTGGAGTCTGAAAGAGTAGTTGCTAATAATAGGGGTGATATTAATAGACTTTCTGTTTTAGGAACAAAGCAAGCAGAAGCCGAAAATCTAAGAGATCAAATTGCAGCTGGATATAATAAATTATTTGAAGCTACAATAATATGTACATTATTCGCTTATAATAAGCAAGAATTGGATAAGTTATCTGAAATATTAGCTATGGAAGCTTCGAAGAATCAATTGGGATTAAAAACAGCTTGGGCTTTGCAGGAAGAAGGATTTCAATCTAATTTACCACTTAATAATAATAAAATTACAAGGAAGCATACTTTTGATAGGGGATCGATGGCTACTGTATTTCCTTTTGTAAATGCAGATGCTGGAATGGATACAGGTATACCTATAGGAATAAACAGGCAAACGGGATTACCTGTAATTTTTGATAATTTTAGCAGTAGTTTAACAAATTATAACATGATAATATTTGGAAAGTCTGGATCTGGAAAGTCTGTAACAATAAAAACAATTATGGCTAGATCTGCTGTTCTTATGGGGGTTGAAAATTTAGTACTTGATGCAGAGGGAGAATATGTAGTTGTTGCTGAGGCATTAAGAGGAATAAATGTAGATATAAGTCCTACATCTAATACAGTAATAAATATATTTGATATTGAAACAGAAGTTGTGAAGGATGAAATTACTGGAAAAGAAAGAATAGAGTTAAATGTAGAAAATAAGGTTGAAGATGTTACACAAGCGCTATTAACTATGGCTAGAGGAGCTACAAAATCAGAAGAAGTTAATGAGTTAACTAAGCAGATTATTGCAGAAATAGTTGCAGAAGAATATAAAGCGATTGGAATAACTAGTAATCCAGAATCACTATATGAAAGCTCAAATGAAAATGGATTAGCTAGAGTAAAAAAAGAGATGCCTACTATTAGTTCTTGGTATGATAGATTAATTCAAAAAAATCAGGAGAATAAGATTGAGACATATCAGTATCATTTTGATTATTTAGTAAAAGTTATGAAGCAATATTGTAAGAAATTTAACGGGCAAATGGCATACTTTGATGGACAATCAACTTTTGAACTTTTAGAAAGTTGTCCTTTTATAAATATTAATATTTCTAAGTTAGAAGAAAGATTTGCTAGACCTCTTGCACAGCAAATATTACTTTCTTGGATTTGGGAAAAGTATGTTAAAAAAAATAGTGAAGACAAAACAAAAGCTAGAGCAAAAAGAGTGTTAGTTGATGAAGCTTGGATGCTATTAGCATATCCAGAAGCAGTTGATTTTTTAAATACAATGGCTAGACGTGCAAGAAAAAGAAATGTTTCATTAACAGTTGTTTCTCAAAAGTTTCAAGATTTTTATGAAAATAAAGCTTGTCAAGCTGTACTAACATCTGCTGAGACAAAATTATTTTTAGCACAAGATAAATCCGAAATTGAATATTTGAAAGAAGTCTTTAAATTGAGTGAAGGAGAAGCTAATTTCTTAATTACTTGTACAAGAGGTGAAGGCTTAATAAAAATTGGATATACATCGGCTGTTATTGCTATTCAACCAACTCAAAGAGAATTTGAATTCGTTGAAACAAATTTACAAAAAATTGCAGAAATGAGAAGAAAAAGATTAATGAATGCTGATAGGTAAGGTGATAAATATGAAGGAGAATTTAAAAAGAGTAAGTAAAATATGTATAATTTTTATAGTATTATTTATTTGTTTTAATTTTTTTGATAATAAACTTTTTGCTGAAATAAATAAAGGCTATAGTCAAGGAACAGAATCTATTGATTTAGATGAAAATGAAGTTATAGAATCGTCACCTATAACAAATTATATAGGAAGCTTTATATATACTATTGGTGTTATAATTGAAAGGTTAACTTCTATTATTATGCAGATTCTAACTGGTGATAAGGTTTTTCCATGGGCAGATCAAGTGATATTTAATACTATTCCGCTTTTAGATATTAATTTCATTAATCCTAGTGAAAAATCATTATTAAATATGACAAATGGTATAGGAGAAATCGTTAGAAATATATATTTTACTGGTTTATCAATTGCTTTAGGCTTTCTCGGAATTATAGTTGCAGTCATGGCAATAAAATTGGTAATCTCGACTATTGCATCAGAAAAGGCTAAATATAAAGAGGCTATTGTTAAATGGCTAACCGCTATAGTTTTACTTTTTGGAATTCATTTTGTATTATCATTTTTATTTTATATGAATGAGCAATTAGTAATTATTGCTAGTAATATATTAGAAAATGTAATTGAAGATAATGGAACAAAACTTCAAGATGTTATAAATGGAAATCTAGAATCAAATAAACAAAGAGTTGTTTTAAATTTTTGTAATAAAGCTGTAAATTCAACAGCCTATCAAGAAGTATGGTCTTTTCTTAATCCGATAAATTGGGTATTAAATGCTGTAGAAGGAATAGTTAATATAGCGACAGGAGATCAAACTGATATTTCACAAGCACAAGACGATATACAATTTTTGTATGATAATTATGAAATAACATATGCTTTAATTACTAATCCAATTATAAAAGAAAATGTAATAACTTATGTTGAAGGCAATAATGAAAGAAGTGGCTGGGATTCTTTTATAGATTCTGTTGGAACTGCATCAGCAGGATTTTTCTTTAATTTTTCTGCTACTGAAACAGAAATGGCATATATGCGAAGTTGTGTGGAGATAATAAAAACTGGTGTAGGAGATAATCAATATAATTATTGGAAAGCTGATATCGACGCGACAAAAGAAAAATATAAAAATGACAAAGATAGTAGTGAATATATTAATGCACAGGTTCAAGAAATAGTTGTTGAGTATGCATATAGAAATAAAAAGTATGGAAGTTTACAAAATGAGGAAGGAAATTTCCCAATAATTGGAAAATTAGGAGAATATTTTAAAACATCAGCTTGGTATACTGATATCGAAGGTGGTGGTTGGTCACCAAGTAGCGCTAGTATCGTGGGTGCAACTTTGTATACAATATTTGTTTTTCAATCTTTGATGTTCTTTATTGCGTATATAAAAAGATTTTTTTATGTTGTTATATTATCAGTTATTGCTCCATTAGTAATAATATATGATTTTTTTGTAAAATCAGCAACTTTATAAGGAGGTAAATTATGAAAAATGATGTTTTTAATTCATGGTTTAAAGAACTTTGTTCGCTTATATTTGTTCAATCCTTTCAAGCTTTTTTACTTGCTATTATAATGTCAGTAATAGTAAAAATATTAGCTTCTACTAATGCCGCTTCTTTAGATGGTGGAATTGATGCTGCTGGTTTATTAGCTATTTTTGCACTTGCATCTTTTTCTAAAATTGAGCTATTAATAAAAAGTATATTTGGACTTACATCCGAGCATGGAGATCCATCACTTGCTGGAGGAAAGACATCTTTAGCAGGAACATGGCTTGCATTAAAAGGTGTAGGAAGAGTTTTGAATAATGGTGGAAAAATTGTTACTGGTGCAGGAAAAGCAATAGGAGGGCAATTACGTTTAAGAAGAGCTTTAAATGAGCGTGATAGAAATGAAATTGCAAATAGGGTGTCAGATAGTCCAGAAATTTCTAGTGAAGCAGATCTTCCTAGTGAAAAAAATATTAATAGTCTTCCTAAGAAAAGTATAGAAAGTTCAATAGCAGATGATAATAAGATAGTTTCAAAAGAAGACATGATAACTAATTTATCTAATGAGATAAATGCCTTAACTCATGCTATTAATGAACAAAATATGAATCAAAAGTCTAAAGCTGCTAGAGAAGCTGATAAAGATCATAAAGATAAGATGAAATCTTTAGAAAATGCAATAGAAAATGCTAGAAAAGAAAGAAATGAAGGGTTAAAAAGTATGTTTTCCGGATCTTTAGAGACAGTTGGAGCTTTACATGGCGCCGTGGCTGGGGCTGTTTATGGATTGTCTAAAGGTGATGATATAGCTTCTTCTGCAGCAGCTGCTGCAGGAGCAGGAGATATTATAGGTGAAAAAGTAGCAGCAGCTATTAATAGTACTCCTTCATCATTAAAGAACTTATCAGTTGGAATAAAATCTGAAATAGAAGCTCATGTTCCAGGTAATCCATATAAAAAAATAGAAAAAGAATTAAAAGAAGAAAGGAAAAAAGAATTAGAGAAATTAAATGAAAAATTAGAGTTATATTCTAAACAAAAAGGTGTTAGTAAGAAAAGCAAAAATTCTGTAGATAATATTGATTAATTATTATAATAGGAGGAAAGCATGAATAGTGCTTATATTAAATATGAAAATAATGTTTAATTTAAGAAAAAAAATATCTAAAAAAATATCAAATTTATCATATAAAGAAAAATTTTTATGTTCTATTATAGGCTTGATTATAATTTTAATAATTACTTTTATATTTACTTCAATATTTGATAATGGAACTTTTGACTTTGATTATAAAAATATTAGTGGAGATGATATTTATTCATTATCTAGTATTATATATGATAATGATTTGTATGCAGTTATTAAAGTAATATCAGATAACTTTATAATAGCTTCTTCACAGGTAGGTATTAATAATAGTAGTATTGAAGATATGTATGATTATTGTTTATTGGATGATTATAAAAATAATATTAGTAAAAATGATTTTATTAATAAATCGAAAGAATTTTATAATAATCTAAGTAAAATTTATTCTTCTACAGGTGATATATTTCCTAATAGTATAACCCAATATAGAGAAAATTATTATATAGTAAGATATATCTCTTATGATGACAATGGCAATGAAGAAGAATCTTATTTAGGGATTGCGTTAAGTCCAAGTAATAAAAAGTATTATATTTGGTATTTAGAATAGGAGGAAAATATGATTAACGATAAAAAAGAAAAATTAATTATATACTCTGCTATTTCTATAATAGCAATTATATTATTAATTGTTATTATATTTATATGGTCTCCTACTTTTAAAAAGTTTCAAAATAGTAATATTAACACATATGATGATACTATAACATATGAAAAAATTATGGATGAATATTATACAAAATACTTAAATAATTGTTTAAATATTGCTAATTTTGATATATTATATGATAAAATTGATAGAGATTATATTTCAAGTTTGAATATAGAAAATACGAAGGAAAGTGTAAAAAATTATCTAAGAGATAATGGATTAATATCTAGTGATATAAATATATTAGATATTGATTATAGTACTGACGGTGAAGTAAATATATTTAGAGTTTTATATAAATCGTATAATTTAAATAAATATGTAAATATAAAAGAAACAGAACCATATAATTTTACAATAACTTTTGAACAACAAGAATTAAATTCACTTATAAATAAGAAAAATATAAAAGCTAGTATTAATTCTGTAATTTATAATGTTGAAACTTTATCATCGAATGATAAATCTATAAGGTATAAAATTACTATAGAGAACAAATCTAATGATGAATATCTATTTGATTTTTCAGCACTTAATTCTGTTCAATTAGTATATGATGACTTTAATTATATAAATATGGCTTCAATAGCTAATAGTGCTAATATTGATTATAAATTAACACCTGGGAGTACAAAAACAGTAGAAGTATTATTTAATATCTCATTCTCAAATCAAATCAGAATAAATAAACTTATTTTAAATGATGTGTATGTTAATAATAAAAAAACTAAAATTGAATTAAATTTTTAATTGGAGGTGACCTTGATGGATAATGCTGAAAATGCAAATGTTGAGTCTAAAAAACAGGAAATTGAAAACAGAGGAATTTCAAAGGGAAATCCATTAAAGACACCTATATCATCTTTTATGAATAAGGTTTTTGGAGGAAAATCACGTAGTCATAGTTTCTCTAAATTAGCTCCAATTTTAGGATTAAAATTTAAATTGATTTTAATAGTTATAATGATTTTTCTCGTATTAATAGTAGCTATTGTAATTAAAATTGGTGAAGATTCTTCTGAAAGTGCAGTAAATTCTAGATCTGATGCAATTGATTCTCTTAATATAGATGAAAATTCTTCACCAATAGAACAAGAAGCTGTAAAATTATACAATAAATATGATTCTTTGATAGCATTTAATGATGCACAATTAAATGCTATGTATCAAAATTTGAAAGATAATGAAAATAGTACTAATAAATATTTAATTGAAATGGCTAAGAGTAGGTTTGGAAATTCTAACTCAGAAAATGACAAGTATTCGTATAAATATGAAAGAGATCTTTATGAGCATATTCAGAGAACAGAGAAATATAATTTTAATCAAATATTATGGAAGGAATATTCACATAATTCAGATGGAAATTTATTAGAAAAGGAACAAAACTCTGAATTAGGATTATTATTACCAAAAGGGACTAATGAAGATACTTTGATAACTATTTTAGATACTACGGCCCCATATTTACTAACAAATGATATTCCATTAGGAATGCTATCTGGTACATACAATTTATCTTCTTCTGGAAATTATGAAGATTCAGTTTCTGCAAAATTTGTTTATGAATTATTGAAAGAGTCTTTGTCTAAAATTACAGTTAATAAATACGTAGTAGAAAGTATTAAATTTAATACATCATATGATCAATATACTACTTTTGAATATACAGGAACATATACTGTTAAATTTAAAGATGGTGATGTATATTTAATTTCAGCTCCAAATTATCAGCAAGTTGGTGAGCCAGTTGAGTTTGTTGGTGAAGAACATAAGATTAGTGAAGATATAATTAACGAGGAAATTTTTTGGTATGTTGAAAGTGCAGAGACGTATGATGCTAAGATAAGTAATCAATTCAATTATGAAAAGTATAATAATGAAGATGTAGCAGCAATTAAAAATCCAGATATTAATAATTTAATAAGTTCTGTAGAAATAAATAGAATAAATGGAAATAAAATAACTGATAGTATACCAGAAGATATAAAGGTTCAAGTATTAAACGATGCTCTTACTAAAATGTTTAATGGTGAAGCAGAAGATCCAGATGGCGGGTATACTTTTACTTTAACATCTACTTATACACAAGATATAGGGTGTACATATACTTATGAAAAAGAGTGGAGAGATAAGCTTACTCCAAGTAAATCTGATAATAATGTGTATAAATATGATGATATGGTAGCATACAATACAACTGAGGTTTCAGAAGAATATAAGAATATAGAAACAGATAAAAAAGTTATAGATGAAAACTTATTTAAAAATGGCGCAATTAGATATAAAGAATATGAAGAGCCAGATACCACTGTTTTATATGGATTAAGTATAATTGATTTTATAGATTCAAATGAAGGAATATATTTAAAATATGTTGCTTCAAAAAATGCAGCCAAATCCGAATTTGAAGGATTAGGAAGATATGAATTAAAAGAAGGATATAATCAAATAAAATATATTTTAAATCAATTATTAAAAAAATCAGAAGAAAATGAGCAAAATGAAGGAAAGGTATTGCCATTTGTTTATGGTTCAAGTTTAGGATATGAAGTTACAAATATAAGTGCTAAATCAAATGTTGTTTCTGATTATGTATCTGGCATGGATTTATTAAGACAGTATATATTTTCTCATGAAGGTATAGGTCCTTCAGTTACTAAGAATAGTGAAGGCGTTGATTGTTATACAGCGTATGACGATGGTGCAGGAAATATTACTATAGGTCATGGAATAAATCTAACTGGCAACCCAAAATATATGAATAAGTTGTCGGAAAAATATGGAAATATTACTGTGGGAACTTTAATTCCTGTAGAAGAAGTTGAAAATATTGAAAATGAAATGTTAAAGGTATATTATGATAAGGCAAAAGAAGGCACTAATGGATTGAATCTAAAAGAATATCAAATACATGCATTAGCAAGTTTTGCTTACAATTATAGAGATATAAATTTCAGTGAATTTACCAGATATTATAATGATCCTAATTATTGGAATGAAGAAACAGATGATAGATATGAAGAAGTATATGAAAAATATAAAGAAAATCAAACAGCTGTTTCTCAGATTCAAGCTGAAGCTAATTTAAATAATAAATTATACACAGATTTTTTCGCACCTATAGTACATGATAGTGACGGAAATCTTTTGCCAGGATTGGTAAGAAGAAGAAAATCCGAGTTTATATTGTTTTCTTTAGGATATTATGATAATTTACAAAGATTTTGGTCTTTAGGAGGATCTAATTTACCAGGTATTGAATTATTAAATGCTGATGGGTCTATTAATTATGATAATGTTAAAGAATTACAAATATGGTATGAGCAAGAGCTATTTAATGGTACTACAGCTCCTTTAAATCCACAACCTAATAGTATTTATAAAGACAGTGATAATGTTACAGATAGGCAAAGAACCAGCTTAGAACAATCTATAAAAGAAGAATATAGAATATATTTTAATGCTACTGGTACATATTCATCATCAGCTTATCCAAAAGTTATACCTGTAAATGAATATTTTCAATGCACATGGTGGGCAGAGTCAATGGCATATTATTTCCTTTATTCAAGTTCTGGTGGTGAAATAAATGGACCTATTGGAAAGGGAAATGCTCTAGGAGATGGTGGTCAAGTTGCTTCTGAGATGGCAGAAGTTTATGGTGTTCCAACATATAAAGTAAATGAATTAGAAGTTGGAAAACATTATGTGTTTTCTATTAATGGTCATGTTGTATATGTAGAAGCAGTTGGCAATACAGAAATAGTGGTTAGTCATTGCGGATCTGGAACAGATTGGTATGGAGTATCTGCTGTTTCTAGAAATAGTAGTCAAATCAATGGTACATATGTTTGTATGGAAGATATTTTGGCTACATATGGTTTTTAGTTTAAGGAGATTTATATGTATAAAAAAAGAAAAATATTATTAATAATTATTGTATTAGTAATAGGGATTATATTATTGTTTTTGTTTTTTAATAATAATCATGAGGATGATTTATCTAATGTAGTAATTTACGATCCGTTAGTTCCAGAAGCAATAGAAATGAGAGAGGAGACATCTGGAAAGATTACATGCTTAAACAATAGAGGAGAATTATATACTGTAAAGGCTTGTTTATTTAAATTTTTTACACAATGTTCACTTTTAAATAATGATGATAGAGTGTCAAATATAATTTATTCTATGCTAAATAATAAATATATAGAAAAAATGCATATTACACAAGAAAATATTGCAAGTAAATTTAGTGGATATGAGGATTCTACTGTAGAAATATATGATATATATAAGTTAACATATTATGAAGATGTTAGTACTTATTTTGCTAGTGGTGTTTTAAAGAGTAATGTTACTAATAATTTAAAAAATTTTAAAGTAGCTATAAATCTAGATAATAAAAATGAAACTTTTGAGGTATATATGGATGATTATATTTCAGATATTGATATATCTCAACTTGAGGAAGGAGATGTTGTAGAATTTGAAATTCCACAGTCTGTTGAAAACAGAATATACAATATTTATTCCCCTGTTTCATCTACTATTAGTGAAATATCGAGTGACTATTTAATTATTGTAAGGGATTTACTGTTAAATGATATTGAATATGCTTTTTCAAAATTAGATAATATAGCAAAAGAAAAATATAATTCTATAGATGATTTAAAAAATTTTGTTAATCAATATAGATCAGAATTAAGTTTATTATATTATGGCGCAAGTGATATAAATGTAGATGAGAATGGTAGAGAAATATACACTATTTATGATAGTAGTGATAAATTTGCTATAGATATATATTTTGATAAATACTCCACATTTTCTTTTAATATATATTTATTATAATATTAATAATATGCTTAAATTTATTAAAAAATTCTGGTATAATATATAATTTATAAAAAAAAGAAATGGTTCTAAGTCAATAGTCGGAGTGAAAAATTTATCAAAACCTTAAAATTAGTAGAAGATGAATTAAGTTTTTAATTCATCTTCTTTTTATGTTTAAATAAAATATTTTTTATCAGTATTAATATATTAAACTTTTTTGGATTTTATAGTCAGAGATTTTGCAAGTTAAGCTGATTTAATGATCTTTGACAAATTTTTTCAGTATAAATGTCAATAACTAAGTGAATTTAATTTCTTTAATATTTTTGTAATTAAATAATTTTTTTGTTGACTCCGAGACAATATTATTTTATAATGGATTGTATTTATTTGCTAAGAAATAATATTGAGTAATTTTTTACCCCAACATTTATTATAAAATAGCATTATATGTTTCTCCGTTCTTGTATTTTATCATAATTTATAGTGACATTTCTGAAAATTAAAATTTACTATTTATATAGTGACATTATCACAAGTTAATCACATTATAATTATAATGCGATTGACATAAAAGTATATGTGTGATAATATATAAGTATATTTAATATAATATATCTAAATTTTAATAAAGGAGGAGTTATATGAAAAGAAGATTAATAATAAGCAGTATTATTATAATTATTGTAGTATTTTTTTTATTTATATTATTTTTTTCTATTAGTTATAATTTAAAAAAATATAAAAGTAATAATTTAAACAATATTTTGATTAATAATGACACAAATACTAATGTGCAAATTATATATGATAAAAATGAATATAAAATTGAAAAAATATCTAATATTGAGGATTATTATATTTTAAAATCATGTATAACTAAATATTTTTTAATTACTTCTGGTTATTTTAATACTGATAGTCAAAATGATAAAAAAATATATATTCAAAATATGTATAGTATTTTAGATAATAACTGTTTGAATATGTATAATATAACAGAAAATGATATAGTAAATTTAATGTTTAATAGCGATAAATATTATATTAATATAGAAGATATAATATTTTTTAGAGAAAAAGATAGAAACTTTTATGCATATTTAGTAAGAATTGATTTAAGAGATATGGAAACAAATGAAATTAATATTTTTGATATGTTGGTTTTGCAAGATAGAAATACTAATAGTTTTAGTATTTTACCAAATAAGTACATTGGTGAGTTAAATTACAATAATCTAAAACATAGTAATACAGTGACTTTTAAATTTCCAGAAAAAATAGATAGAAATGAATTTAATATGTTTGGAAGCTATCAATTTAATATGTCAGATTATGCTAATGAATTAATATATCAGTTAAAAGAATTTTTACTATATAATCCACAAATAGCATATGAAAAGCTAGATGATGATTTAAAGAAAAAAAAATTTAGAACGTATGAAAAATTTTGTAAATATATAACTGACAATTATGATGGTATTTATGAACTTGCAAGTGACAATTATACAATGGAATATAAAGATAAATATTCAATATATGTGTTCAATAGTAATAATGATAATAATTTCGCTGTGGAAATTATTACACAAGATGTTATGGAATATAAATATAAAATATTATAAGATACAAGTCATTAAATTTGACTTGTATTTTTGGGTTTAGGGAAAACCACAGGCTATGCCTGTGGTTCAAAAGAACTTATAGTTTTGCAAAAAGTAGCAGAAAAAAGAACTCTCCTTGTATTATAATGTAATTGGTCCGACAACCAAACATTATAAAAAAGGAGAGTAATACGTATAAAAAATTCATACACAGAAAGTTTAGCACATACAACGTGGGAATGCAAGTATCATATAGTATTTGCACCAAAATATAGAAGACAAGAGATATATGGAGAATTAAAGCAAGAAATAGGAATGATAATAAGAACATTATGTGAAAGAAAAGAAGTAACAATAATAGAAGCAGAAGCATGTAAAGATCATATACATTTGTTAGTAAGTATACCACCAAAATTAAGTGTATCAAGTTTTATGGGATATTTAAAAGGAAAAAGCAGTTTAATGATATTTGAAAGACATGCAAATTTAAAATATAGATATGGAAATCGTGTCTTCTGGGCAAAAGGATATTATGTAAGTACAGTAGGAAAAAATAAGAGAAAAATAGAAGAATATATAAGAAACCAGATACAAGAAGACATGATATCAGACCAAATAACAATAAATGAATACATAGACCCTTTTAAAGGGTAGCGAGTAGGATTGCGGTTGTCGGACTAAGATACCTATTGAGAGGTTGCTCGCAATAGTCCCTTATAGGGCGCAAAGAAAAACTACGGGTTATACCCGTAGTTTTTTATTGTATATATAAAGAAAATTTCAATATAATTTTTGGTTTAAGTGACGAGTAGGCAAACCCCTTCGTCTGCATAATTTTTTCCGACTAATAAGAGGTGCAAAATTTAACATAAAAGGGAAACATTACTTACAAAGAATATCGAAATTAATGCCATACAAAGCTACATGCATAACATGGAATTACAAATATCATATAGTATTTATTCAAAGCATAGAAGAAAAGTTTTTACAATGAAAAAAGATTAGAGATAGTTCAAATATTAAGACACTTATGTGAATGAGAATGACTAACATTAATAGAATCAGAAGTATTTTTACACTATATGCTAATGAAATGCAATCTCAATATAGCTATTAAATGTAATGAGACTTCTAAAAGCAAAAATCACTAGTTAGGCTGATGAAAATTTTTTACATTTATGTTAAAAAATATTGAAAAATGTTTATATATGCTATAAGATTATAGTATGTAAGTGTTGAGGTGAATTATATGAAAAAGGGAAAAATACTTATTATATTAATGCTGTTATGTATTTTTGCCGGATACGGACAGCAAGTAATGGCAGCTAGAGGTGATGCAGAAGTACAAATGGCATATGTAGTGGATAAGAATGGCAGTTATGATAACAAATACAAAACTATACCAGCAGACGTTGCTAATAGGGGTAGTGTTTTAGGAAAAGAACATCCACAAGGAGCAACATTTTGGGTTACTTTTGATGGAATAGCATATTTATCATATTGTATAGGATATGGCCGTGATATAAGCACAAGTAGAGATGGATATGATGTGTTAAGACCATGGCCCGATGCAAATCTAAATAATGGTAGTGGAGATATTATCTCTGATGAAATTGTAGAACAACTAGAATATGTATTAAAATTTGGATTTGTTCATTCTGTATCAGGTGATATAGTAGATACAGATGAAAAGGCAGAAGGGTATATGGCTTCCTTAATGAAAGATAATATTATACCAGATGCTCAAGATAGAAACTTTGCTACACAGATTATTATGTGGGCAACATCAGAGGGATATTTTGAAGATTATGATAGAATGATACAAATTTTAAAATCTTTCTGTAAAGGAAAAGAAGAAGGTGTAAATCCTTATGATATAGCAAAAGACATTTATGATAAAGCATATAATACATATAAAGCATGTAAAAACGAGAAAGCAGTTAATTTTGACAAAACATATAAAATGACTTGGGATGAAAATGAGCAAGTATATAAAGCAGTAATAACAGAAGATAATTATAAATATATATTAGATGATATGATAAAAGGAAAAGTTACATCATCAAATAGTAATTTAAAGTTTAAAGTTGAAGAAAATAAAATAACTATAACTTCAACTGAGCCTATAGGAACTGCATCTTCACCAGTTACTTGTACTTTTACAAGAAAAGTTGGTGTAAATGAAGGAAGATGTTTCTTTGGACAAGCAGATGAGACTCGTGGAGGCGGTGATCCACAACCGTTAGCAGTATTTAGAGAAGGTGATATGCCACCTGAGACTCATAATTTTAGTGTTTATACAGAACTAGGAAATTTAAAAATTGAAAAAGTAGATGAACATGGAAAACCAGTACCAAATTGTGAGTTTACTATAGTTGGACCATATGGTTTTAATGAAACATTAAAAACAGATGAAAATGGTGTAATCGAATTAAATGAGATAAATGCAGGAACATACACTATTACAGAAGTTTATGTAGAAGGAAATTTATATATAAATGAGTCTAATGTTAATGTAGAGGTAAATGTTGAAGGAGGAAGAACTGTAACTTTTAGAGGTGAAAATCCATATAAAAGAGGAAGTGCGCAATTACTAAAAAGAGATGCTTATGAAGATACAGATCCTAAGGGAGATTCTATATTAGAAGGTGCAGAATATAAATTATATGCTGCAGAAGATATATATGAAGGTTCTACATTATTATTTAAAGCTAATGAAGAAATAGCACATGTATCAACAGACAAAACAGGAGCAACACCAGTAGTAAAAAATGTAGAAAGTGAAATTGCAAATAAAGAATTAGATGGATTACCAATAGGAAGTTATTATTGGAAAGAAACAAAAGCATCAAAAGGATTTAATTTAAATAATGAAATAATAAATTTTGAAATAACAAATGATAATTTAGACGACTTGTATGAAGCAGATATGGATACAGTTGTAAAAAAACACTTAGAAATTCCTATAAAAGGAAAAGTACAAGTTATAAAAATGGATAATGATAATAATAATGATGATTCAGAGAATGATACAGATAAAAATTCAGCAACTGGAGCACAATTAAGACTTGCATTAGAATCAGATCCATCAGAATATTATGATGTTGAAATAGATGAAAATGGATATGCAAATTTTGTAGACGAAGACTTTAAAGAAAGATATCCAGATGTGGAATTTACAATACCATATGGAAAATATGAACTAATAGAAATAAAAGAAAGTGATAGTGGAGAAAGTATATACTATTATATTCAAGATACAACAGTTACTATAGATTATCAAGATGAAGTAGAAGAAAGAATTGTTATGGATGAGCCTGTACCAATGTATTTACAAGTTATAAAGAAAGATTTAGAAGACAAAAGTACAGTTGCATTAGCAGGAGCAGGATTTAAAATTTGGAGTATTAATGATGGAGAATTTGTAAGTCTATATGATTCTCAGCAAGATAAAGAAATAGATACATTCTATACTGGAGAAAATGGATATTTTGTAACACCAAGAGAGCTTTATGCAGGAGAATATATAGTGTATGAAGTACAAGCACCAGAAGGATATGCCTTAAAGGAAGAATGGAAAATACCAGAGAATGAAGCAGATTTAGGAGATCCCGAAAAAGGTGGAAAATATGTAAAAATAGATAAGCAGGCGTTAGAAGTAGCAGAAGATGCAGAATTTCCAGGTATAGATGCAGGAGACTTAATATATGAAATTGAAATGACAGATAAAAGGGTAAAAGGAACAGTAACAGTACATAAAACAGGACCTGTAATAACAGATGTTAATATGATTAGTGGAGAGCATGGTGTAGAAAAGAGGCCAGTATATGCAAATCAAGGCTTAGAAGGTGTAACATACGATATATATACAGCTGAACCTATAGTATCACCAGATGGAAGAACAACATATGAAGAAGCAAATGTAAAAGTAGATACATTAAAAACAGATGGAAATGGATATGCACAATCAAAAGAGTTGGATTTAGGAAAATATTATGCGATTGAAGTAGACTCTGAAGATGATAGAGTAATAATAAATGATGATCCTGTATATTTTGAATTAAAATACGAAGGTCAAGATGTACCAGTAGTAACAGAGAATTTAGAACTTGAAAATGAAAACAAAAATGCAAAATTAACTTTTGATAAAATATTTGAAGAATCAATATATGATATAAAAGAAGAAAAGTATGCAGTATTTGGAGTATATGCTGGACATGATATAAAAGATTATAAAGGAAAGGTAGTAATAAATAATGGAGATCTAATTCAAACAATAGAATTAAATAATAATATTACTGTAGAAGAAACATTAAATCTACCAGAAGGAGAATATTACTATCAAGAAATAATAGCAGCACCTTCTTATACAAAAGACGAAAGCAAATATGATTTTACAATAGATTATGAAGAAGATGCAGAGATTGTAGAAATAGAAGGTAAGACAGTAAAAAATGAAATAGAAGATGCAGATTTAATGCTAATAAAATTAAGTACATCATCATTTATAGATGAAACAGGAATATATGGCTCAAATGATATAGATAAAGAAAAGCTAGATGCTTTGTCACAAGAATTATTAGATGAAATTAAAAGTTTATCAAAAGATCAATTAATAAAATATTTAGAAGAAAATACAACTAATTATTTATTAAGTGGTGCAGAATATTCTATATATTTAGATGAAGAATGTACAAAACCATTAAAATTAAAAGATGGAACAGAAGTAAAAATAACAACAGATGAGTATGGATTAGCAGAAGTCAAGGAATTACCATTAGGAGTATATTATTTAAAGGAAACAAAAGCTCCAGCAAAAGCTGAATTATCAAATGAAGTTATTCAAATAGAATTAACAACATCAGATACTGAAGTAGAATTAGCATATAGACTATTAGTAGATAAATCTATAACATTTACATTTGAAAAAATAGATATATTTACAGGAGACAGAGTAAAAGATTGTAAATTTATAATAACAGATGAAGATAATAATAAAATAGTGGAAATGACAACAAATGAAAGTGGAATAGCAGAAATTCCAATAGATATGTTTGATCAAGGAAAAACATATTATTATCAAGAAATAGAAGCACCAGACATATATAAAGAAGATGGAAAATTATATACAATAAATACAGAAAAACATCCATTTGTACTAGATTATACAATAGATTATGAAAATGAAAAACTTATATGGAATAATGAAGATAAAGAAGAAGTAGATAACTATAGACCAGTAATAGAAGAGTTAGTAGTTAAAAAGACAGATGAAGAGACAGGAGAGCCATTACAAGGATGTAAATTTTCAATAGTGCTATTAGATGAAAATGGAGATCCATATGTAAACGAAGCGGGAGAAACAGTATATTTAGTAAAAGATGCAATAACAGATGAAAACGGAGAATATAGAGTAGAAAAACCAGTATATGGAACATACAGATTTATCGAAGTAGAAGCACCAGAAGGATATGATTTGGAAGAACAAAATATGGAAGGATATGAATTTACAATAGATGACAATACACCAGATACTTTAATATTTGAAGTAACTAATACAGGAGATATAGCTGTAATAGCAATAGTATCTGTTGCATTAGTAAGTATGGCTGGAATAATATTTGTTGTAATAAGAAATAGAAAATCAAGAAAAAATGTATAGTAATTTTAAAATTTAAACTTTAAGTGTACTAAATTATTGTTTAGTACACTTATTTTTTGATATAATACATAAAAAATATTGAAAAAAGTTTTTTTTTGATATAACATTATATGTGTAAGTGTTGAGGTGAATTATATGAAAAAGGGAAAAGTGATTTTTGCATTAGTAATTTCATTTATGCTTGCTATTAGTGGAATATGCACAGTAATGGCAGCGGAAGGTGAAGTGCAAATGGCAGATTATGTTAAAAAAAGTGGCCCTCTTGGAGATTATGATATGACATATAGGGAAATAGAAGCGGATACTGCCAATAGAGGAAGTGTTCTTGGAAAGAAACATGAGCATGGATATATATTTTGGGTTAGTTATAATAATAGGTCATATATCTCATACTGCATAGGATATGGTAGAGCAGTTAATGGAGGAGACATATTAGAAAGATGGCCTGGCAAAGATTTAATTAGTGCCAGTGGTAAGGTAATAAGTGATAAAGTTATAGAGCAATTAGAGTATGTATTAAAGTATGGATTTATACTAGATACATCATATTTAAGTGGAGCAACTGCCGCTGAACAATTTATGAGGGATTATTTAAATGATACAGACTCACAAGCTCAAGATAAATATTTTGCTACTCAAACAGTAATGTGGGCAACAGCAGATGGATATTTTGAGAATTATGATAAAATGGTTCAAATATTAAGATCTTTCTGTAAAGATAAAGGTAGCAATACATATAATAGAGCAAAAGATATTTATGATAAGGCATATGATGCATATAATGCTTGTAAAGATGAGAGAGCAGTTAATTTTGATAAAACATATAAAATGACTTGGGATGAAGATGAACAAGTATATAAAGCTGTAATAACAGAAAGTAATTATAAGTATAAGCTAGGTGATGCAATAAGTGGACAAGTTACATCATCAAATAGTAATTTAAAATTTAAAGTTGAAGAAAATAAAATAACTATAACATCAACTAAAGCAGTTGGAACAAAGTCATCACCTGTTAGTTGTACATTTACAAGAAAAGTTGGAGATAATGAAGGTACAGCATATTTTGGACAAGCAGATACTTCTAGAGCTGGAGATGATCCACAACCATTAGCATCTTTTGTAGCAAGTAATATGGAAGATGAAAAGCATAATTTTAAAGTTTATACAGATGTAGGAAACTTAAAAATAAAAAAAGTAGACAATTATGGTGTGGCACATCAAGGTGTAAAATTTACAGTTACAGGTAATGGATTAAAATGGGATATTACTACTGGAAGTGATGGTACTTACACATTAAGTAACATTCCTACAGGAACATATACAATAACAGAAGTTAGCACAGTTAATGGAATGGTAATTGATGAAGCTACAAAAACGCAAACAGTAAAAGTAAATACTAATGAAACAATGACTTATACAAAAGAAAATTCTTATCCAAGTGGTAGTGTAAGACTTAAAAAATATGATGCAGATAATAGAGGTAATACTAAAGGAGATGCAACTTTAGAAGGAGCAATATATAATCTATATGCAGCAGAGGATATATATCAAGGTAGTACAAGAGTATATCAAAAAGATGAAATTGTAAAAGATGGTATAAAAACTGATGCTAATGGAGATACAGAAGCAGTAAAAAATTTGCCTGTTGGAAAATATTATTATAAAGAAATAAAAGCATCAGAGGGATTTAATATAAATTCAAGTAAAGTTGATGTAGAAATAGTATATAAAGGTCAATCTGAATCAACAATAGCTGAAGTTGTATGTGAAGCTTCAGAACCACCTATATATGGAAATATAAAAATATTAAAAAGATTAGGTGCTTTAGACTATGATCCAGAAATAAATTTAAAAGGTGCACAATTTAAAGCAACATTAATATCTGATTCAACTCAAGTATATTATTCAAATGTATCAGGAGAAGATGGAATATGTCAAATTAATGATATTCCATATGGCGAATATGTAGTAGAGGAATGTGTAGTTCCACCAGAAGCAGAAAGAATACAAGATTTTACTGTGTTTGTTGAAGAGAATGGAAATACATATGATTATACAAAAGTAGATAACTCAAAGGACATGAAAATTGAAGTATACAAAGAGATATTAGTTCATGAGGGAGAGGCAACAGATGCAAAAGTAGAAGGAGCATACTTTACGGTATATAGAGATCAGAATTGTACAGATAAAGTATGTGTAATTGGACCAACAGATGAAAATGGATATGCAATAAGTGGAACAATGAGAACAGGAACATATTACTTAAAAGAAACAACATTTCCTGAAGGAATTGATCCAGATGCAACTATACCAAATGAGAATGTAACATATAGAAATAAAGTATATATGGTAACAGCAGATAATACTACACAAGGAACAGAAACAATTAAAGTACCAATAACAATAAAAAATGAGCCAAAAAGAAACGATATTGAAATATATAAAGAAATAGGAGCAACAAGTAATACTCCACAATTTCCATTAGATCAGTGTGAATTTACAGCTACATTAAAGTCAACTATAGGAACAGATCATGTATTTTCAAGAAAATGTACAGCGCAAACTGATGAAAATGGATACTGTATAATAGAAGATTTACCATATGGTGAATATATAGTAGAGGAAACAAAGGTATCACCAATTTCATTAAAATGTGACGATTTTACAATATTTGTAGAAGAAGATAGAAAAGTACAAGTAGAGCCATATAGTAAAAATATAGTTGATACACCAAAAGTAATGCAACTTAAAATAAGAAAAATAGATGCAAATAGGGAAGATACAGATGAACCAGATTATACACAAGGAGATGCAGTGCTTGAAGGAGCAATATATGAAATTTATAGATATGATCCACAGACAGATGCATATACAGAAAAAGTATATGATATAGTAGTAGATCATAAAGATAGCGAAGGATATTGGTGTGCTGAGTCAAAAGACTTACTAGTAGGAAACTACATGATAAAAGAAAAAATAAGTCATACAGAGACTGTGGATGGACAAACATTTAATTATTCATATGCAGAAGGTTATTTAGTTGATCCAAATGAATATTATTTTGAACAAGATCCAGCAGCTCAGACAGAAGAGAGAACATATCATTATGATACTTCAAGAGAAGAAGTAATAAGGGGAAGAGTAGAAGTTATAAAATATGATAATATATTAGGACAAACAGAAGAAGCTGCATCAGAAGGAGCAATATTAAGATTAACATTAAAATCAAATCCAGAAAAATATTATGATTTAACAATAGATAAGTATGGATATGGAGAATTTGTAGAAGAGGAGTCAAGAGAAAAATATTATCCTTATACAATACCATATGGAGAATATGAAATAACAGAAATAAAAGAAAGTAATTCTGGTGAAAATACTCATTGGGCAATTCAACCAGAAGATGTAATAATAGAAAGACAAGTACAAAAAGAATACAGAATTGAAGCAGACGAACCAATAACACCATATTTAAAAGTACAAAAAAGAGATAAAGATACAGGAGCAACTGTAAACTTAGCAGGAGCTGAATTTAAAATATGGAATTGTCAAGAAAATAATTGGTTAGAATTATATGATACATCAGCAGATGAAAAAATAACAACATATGTAACAAACTCAGAGGGTTATTTTATAACACTACAAAAAATTCAAGCAGGAGAATATATAATATATGAAACTAAAGCTCCTGAGGGATATTATTTACAAGATGAATGGAGATTACCAACTAAAGAAAATGGAGAAATAGACGAAGAAAAAGTAGGAGTAATTGGTGAAGGTGGAAAACATGTAGTAATCGACAAAGCTGCAATGGATATAGAAAAAAATGAGCCAGCTAATACAGTAGATTTATATTATATTGTAGATATGCCAGATGAGCCATTAAAGGGAAGATTAGAAATTGTAAAAACTGGTACAGGTCTATTAGATGTAAGTATTGAACAAACAGAATATGGATATAGATATACTCCTGTATGGGATGTAATACCACTAGAAGGAGTAACATATGAAATATATACAGCTGAAGATATAAAATCACCTGATGGAAGAGTAACATATGAAACAAAAGGAACAAAAGTAGATACAATAACAACTGGAAGTGAAGGAATAGCAGTAAGTAAAGAATTATATCTAGGAGAATATGAAATAAGAGAAGTAAAAGCACCAGAAGGACAAATAATAGATAATGATATAGAAAACGTAGTATTAGAAAATGATAATGAACTAGTAAGAGTAGATACTACAACAAAAGAATTATATAATGAAAGACAAAAATTATTAATAAGTTTAGAGAAGAAATTTAAAGATGTAAACTTTGCAAATGGAGAAAATATAGAGCAAAGAGCAGTATTTGGTGTATATGCAAATGAAGACATTAAAAATGTAAATGGCGAGATAGTAATTAGAAAAGATAATTTAATAGATATTATAGAAGTAAAAGGAAATGATTCTGTAACAAGTAAAATAGATTTACCAGAGGGAAAATACTATGTAAAAGAAATTGAGACTTCATATCCATACACAATAAGTGAGGAAATAAGAGAAGTAGAAATAAAATATGATGGAAATGAAAGAGAATTTGTAACATACTATTTAGATGGAATAGAAAATGACTATGACCAAGCATCTTTAACTATGATTAAATTGTCTTCATCATCTTTAGGAGATTTAATATTAAATGGAAGTGAAACACAAGTAGAAAATATTGACGAAAAAGTAAATCAAATATTGGATGAAATAAGAGGAATGACAGATGAAGAGATTAAAGAATATTTAGATGAGAATCAAATAAAATTTATTCCAGGAGCAAGATATAAAATATATACAGATGAAGAATGTACTAAGCCATTGTATATAAGAGAAAATAGTGAATCTCCATTTAAAGAGGCAGAACTAATAACAAATGAAACAGGTATGATAAAATTAGAGAATATACCATTAGGATCATATTATTTAAAAGAAGTAGAAGCTCCAGAAAAATATGAACCAACAAATAGCGTTATAAAAATAGAATTAACTCAAAATAATCAAAATCAAATGGTATATAGAGCATTGGTTGAAAATTCTTTAAAAAATGTATTTTTAACTAAAATAGATATATTCGATGGTCAAGAAATATCAAGTTGTGAATTTGAAATTAGAAATGATAAAGGAGAAGTAATTTTAAATTCAATAACAGATGATAATGGACAAGGATACATACCATTAGACTTATTTGAAGAAGGAAAAAAATATACATATAAAGAAATAAGTGCTCCAGAAATATATAATTTAAACGAACAAGAATTTGAATTTACAGCTCATTTTGACGAAGAAGGAAATTGGGCAGTAGAAAAGCAAGTAGTAGAAAATACAAGAAAGACATCAAAAGTAACTTTTGAAAAAATAGATTCAGCAGATCAAACACCAATATCTAATTGTAAATTTGAATTGAGAAGTCTAGAAACAGATTATGTATTAGAAGGAGTAACTGATGAGAATGGATTATATGTATTTGAAGATGTACCATATGGAAAATATACATATAAAGAAGTAGAAGCACCAGAAGGATATATAATAGATACACAAGAGCATGAAATAGAGATAAATGCAGAAGATATTAAAGTAAGAATCACAAATGAAAAAGCACCTGAGACAGGAGATATACAAGTAGTAACTTTAGCTATTGTAACAGTTTTGTGTATTACTGGAATAGTATTTATTAGTATGAAAAATAAAAAAATGATAATAAATAGTAAATAATAAATATAAAATGAGTTCTTAAGTAATTTTTAATGCTTAAGGACTTATTTTATATGTAAACATTTAATTTATATATTGCATTAAAAATGTAAATATTATATAATAAGAGTATATGATTAAATTAAATCAGAATGGAGGGAGTAAGTAATAATTTACTAAAACGTATGGAAAAGGAAAAAAATAATAAAAAATTAAAAAATATAAAGAAGAATAAAAAGGAAAATAAGAAAATTGTTTTAAATGAAAAAACATTACAAGAAATAAAAGATTCTCAACAAGTTTTAGATATGTATATTGAAAATATTGATGAAAGCCTTAATATGATTGGAAAAGTAGGGAAAGATATAAAAGCAATTATTCCGAGAGATGAAGCATCTAGTGTAGTGGGAGATGACGGATTAGTTGAGGAGAAATTTATTCTAAATAAAAAAGGAAAAGTAATACCTGTTTGTATAAAAGAAATATTAAAAAATGAAGATGGATTTGAGCTAATAATGTCTAAGAGAATATTAGAGTTAAAAGTAAGAAGATGGATGTATAAATATTTAAAAACAGGTATGAAATTAAAAGGTGTAGTTGTAGGTCTTAAAGACTACGCTGCTTTTGTTGATGTTGGTGGTGGCGTAACTGGTATTTTAAAATTACATGATATGTCTGATTCTATGTTAAATAATGCATCTGACATGTTTAAAGTTGGTCAAAGAATTGATGTGGTTGTAAAAAAATATGATAGAGATACAGGAAGAATAGAACTTTCATATAAAGAACTTTTAGGTACCTTTGAAGACAATATAAAAAAATTTAAAGAGGGAGATATCGTAGAAGGTATAGTTCGTAACTCTATTAAAACAGGTGTTTTTGTTGAAATAGCTCCTAATGTATTAGGCATAGCAGATCATGTAAACGGAATTGAGTACGGACAAAAAGTATTAGTTAGTATAAGAAGGATCAATTTAGAGAGAAAAAAAGTAAAGCTTATTATTATAGGATAAAAAATACAATCTAGTTTAACTAGATTGTATTTTTTAATATAATGTAGATTTTTAAATAAATTGTGCTATTATATTGCATTAAGTTTACATATGAGATATAATACTAGTGATAATTAGGTATGAATAGATATTTAGTTATCTCTAGTAAATTATACTAGATAAGCCAAAAAATTTCAAAATTAAATTTAAGGAGAGATGAAAAATGGTAAATGATAAAGAAGTAAAAACTGCTGTGTCTCCATTTGCTGTAAGGCAAGATGAGAAAAAAGTATATGATGGAAAAGAAGGATTTGCATCAATTAATCAAGTGGTTTTTAAAATGGATATGGGATATATAAATGAATCTCATATTGATGCCCTAGAAGTTGTTAATGAATTTGGGTATGTAACTTCAAGACAAGTAACACAAGTACTTGAGCTTAGAGGGAAGCTAAATGATATTGAGCCAGAAAAAAGACAAACAAAAGTTGCAAAATGGCTTGAAGATTTGACTAAGTCTAAAGTAATAGCTAGATATTTCTTTCAAAGTGAGACAGGAAAAAGTTCATATAGAGCTTATTGCATAGATAAGATAGCAACATATATATTAAAGCAAAGAAATATACCAACAACGTGGCAACCTACTGAAAATACTAAACCAGCTTTTGCAGTAAAAAGAAAATTAGCTGGTAATCAAGTAATAATTGCGTATATGCAAAAAGTTGGAGCTTTTGTAAGAGCAAATCCAAATATATTATTATATTCTAAAAAATATAATGTTAAATTTAAGCCGACTGGTGGTATGGTTACATTAAAGGAAGAGAATAAGGAAGTAGATTTTGTTTTTGAAGTTGTAAGAAGAAATGATGATTGGCAAAATATGTTTGCAGAAAAAGTACAACTATATTCAGATTTTTATGAAAATTTTGTAAAAAATGATGCTGGATTTGCAGAAAAGCCACAGGTTGTATTTGTTGGGGAAGATATACAGCATATTGCTGAAATGTTTAGAATTATAAAAAAAGTTGGAATGTTTTTAAAAGATGAGGAAATGTATTTTACAACTGAATTAAGACATCTAGAAGAAACTTTGGAAAATAGTATAAGTGTATTTGAACTTGAAAAAGATGGCAAAAAATATAAGGTTGTTACTAAACCACTAGATATATTAAAACCTGGTGAAAATAAAGCATCAACTACAAGATTAAATGAGGATGTAAAATATAATGCAAATATGATAATAGAATAAAAGAAATACTAGTATTTAATGCTAGTATTTTTTGAAAAAAATAAGTCCCACTAGAAAAACTAGTGGGAACCAATCTAAAATGAAAGGTATTAAAATAGATGATGACTATAATATACCATATGATTTTTGTAAATGCAAGGAAAAAAATAAAAAAAGTCGAAAAAAGTAGAAAATGTAACATAAATGAAATATTTCTTTTTAGAAAAATATATGAAATTAGTACTTTACAATAAAATAGCACTGTGGTATAATAGAAACATGTTGAAAAGATAGAATAAATAATAATTGACAAAGACTATGACGAGGAAGAGTAATATAAAATGAAATATCAAGCGAAATGAGGATGGTGTGAGCTCATTTAGATTAGTTTTATATGAAAATCACCTCTGAGTTGCAGGCTGAATTAATAGTAAGCTGTGCCGTATTCCTTACGTTATAAAGGGCACATATGATGGTATGTTGTATATTAAGGTGGTTATTATTTTGTATATATTATATTATGTTGATATAATCGTACATTCCTTATATACAGGTATGTGCGTTTTTTTATAATTATTTATTCTTGTTATCAGAAAGGAGAAGTATTTATGTATAAAAAAGTTGAACTTAAAGATGGATTTGTTGGAATGGAACATGAAATTGCTGATGTCTGGAAAGAGAAAAATATTATAAAAAAGAATTTTGACATGAATAAAGGTAAAAGATATTTTACTTTTTATGATGGACCTCCAACAGCAAATGGTATGCCACATGCTGGTCATATCATAACAAGAGTTATGAAGGATATAATTCCTAGGTACAAAGTAATGAAGGGATACCGTGTAATAAGAAAAGCTGGTTGGGACACACATGGCTTGCCTGTAGAACTTGAAATTGAAAAGAAATTAGGAATTTCTGGAAAAGAGCAAATAGAAGAATATGGCGTAGAAAAATTTGTAAAAGAATGTAAAGCGAGCGTATTTAAATATGTTCATGAATGGGAAGAAATGACAAATAAAGTTGGATATTGGGTAGATATGGAGCATCCATATGTAACATATCACAATGAATATATTGAATCTGTATGGTGGGCTTTAAAAGAAATGTGGAATAAAGGTCTACTTTATGAAGGACATAAGGTTATGCCATACTGTCCAAGATGTGGTACAGCTCTATCTTCTCACGAAGTAGCACAAGGATATAAAGATGTAAAAGATTTAACTTGTATAGCAAAATTTAAATTAAAAGATGAAGATAAGTATGTACTTGCGTGGACAACAACTCCATGGACTTTGCCTTCAAATTTAGCTTTATGTATAAATAAAGCATATGATTATTGTGATGTAAAAGTAAAAATAGATGAAGATAAATATGAAGTATATATACTTGCAAAAGATTTAGTTGATACAGTTTTAAAAGATAAAGAACATGAAGTATTAAATGTATATAAAGGAAGCGAGCTTTTAGGAAAAGAATATGAGCAATTAATGCCTTTCGCTAAGGTTGATGGAAAAGCTTTTGTAATAATTCATGGAGATTATGTATCACTTAGTGATGGAACAGGAATAGTTCATATTGCTCCAGCTTATGGTGAGGATGATAGTTTAGTATCTAAACAAAATGGAATAGCTTTTGTTAATTTAGTAGATAAAGAAGGAAAATTTGTAGATGATGTAGAACCTTGGAAGGGAAGATTTGTTAGAGATTGTGATGTAGATATCTGCAAATGGCTAGAAGATGAAAATAAATTATTTTCAAAAGAAAGACATGTTCACTCATATCCACATTGTTGGAGATGTGACACACCACTTCTATATTATCCAAAAGAGAGTTGGTTTGTTGCTATGAGTAAATTAAGAGATAACTTAGTTGAAAATAATGATAAAGTTAATTGGTATCCTGAAAATATCAAAAAAGGTAGATTTGGTAATTTCTTAGAAAATGTAATTGATTGGGGAATATCAAGAGATAGATATTGGGGAACACCGCTTCCAATATGGACTTGTGAAGATGAATCATGTGGTCATAGAGAATGTATAGGATCTATAGCAGAATTAAAAGAAAAAGGAATAGATGTCCCAGAAGATATAGAATTACATAAACCATATATAGATAATGTATATTTAAAATGTCCAAAATGCGGAAAGAAAATGAAAAGAGCAAAAGAAGTTATCGATTGCTGGTTTGATTCTGGTTCAATGCCTTTTGCACAGTGGCATTATCCATTTGAAAATCAGGAAATGTTTAAAAATAATTTTCCAGCACAATATATATCTGAAGCAATAGATCAAACAAGAGGATGGTTTTATACATTAACAGCAGTAGGTACAGCTTTATTTAATAAGATACCTTTTGAAAATTGTATTGTACTTGGGCATGTTTTAGATGGAAAAGGACAAAAGATGTCTAAATCTAAGAAAAATGGTGTAGATCCATTAGTATTATTAAATACAGTTGGAGCAGATGCTACAAGATGGTATTTTTATACTGGAAGTGCTCCTTGGATATCATCTCGTTTATCTATTGAAAATGTACAAGAAAGTCAAAGAGGTTTCTTAAGTACATTATGGAATGTATATTCGTTTTATGTTTTATATGCACAGATAGATAATTTTAATCCATTGGATTATAAAGAATTTAAATCTGAAAATGTTATGGATAAATGGATAATTTCTAAATTAAATACATTAGTAAAGACAGTTGATGAAAAATTAGATAAATATGATATAACTGGTGCAGGATATTTGATTGAAGATTTTACTGATGAATTATCTAACTGGTATGTAAGAAGAAATAGAGAAAGATTTTGGGCACAAGATTTAACAGATGAAAAGATAGGTGCATATGTTACATTATATAGAGTTTTAACTACATTAATAAAAGTAGCAGCTCCATTTGTACCATTTATTACAGATGAGATTTACCAAAATCTAGTTTATGGTTTAGATAATAGTGCTCCAGAAAGTGTACATTTATGCTATTGGCCAGAGGTAAACGATAAAGAAGTAGATTTAAAACTTGAAAAAGAGATGGATTTGGCATATAAAATAGTAAAACTTGGAAGAAGTGCAAGAAATTCTGAAAATATTAAAAATAGACAACCTTTATCTAA
The DNA here is from genome assembly GCA_944388585.1 of uncultured Clostridia bacterium. Classification (GTDB taxonomy): domain Bacteria; phylum Bacillota; class Clostridia; order TANB77; family CAG-465; genus CAG-465. The sequence goes on along the minus strand of CALXJI010000002.1, from coordinate 106,037 downwards.
AATGCTAATATCTGTAGATACTTTACCTGAATACTATGGTAATATAGTAAAAGATGAATTAAATGTAAAAGAAGTTGTATTAGGTGCAGATATGTCTGAGTATGTAAATTTTGAAATAAAACCAAATTTACCAGTACTTGGAAAAGAATATGGAAGATTAATTCCAAAGATAAAAGAAGAGCTATCTAAGATGAATCAAATGGATCTAGCAAATAAGGTAAAGGCAGGAAAAGTAGAAACAATATTTGTAGATGATACAGAAATAGCTTTAGATTCAAATAATTTGTTAATTACAATGCAAGGTAAAGAAGGATATGCATTTGCAGGTGAAGGAGAAGTAGGTGTAGTATTAGATACAACTATTACACCAGAACTTAAAGAAGAAGGATATTTAAGAGAAATACTATCTAAAGTACAAAACATGAGAAAAGATAAAGGATTTGAAGTACTAGATAAAATAAATCTTTATGTATCAGGTAATGATATGTTAGAAGAAGTTGTTAAAAAATATGCTGATGAAATAAAAAGAGAAACTTTAGCTTTAAATATTGAGTATAATACAAAAAGAGATACCTATACTGATACAAATATTAATGGAGAACATATGAACTTAGATGTAGAAGTTGCAAAATAGTATAAAAAATAGAAGCTACCATATGTAAAATATGATAGCTTCTTTTTCTAGTTATTTGTACAATGGAAAAATAACTAGAAATCATTTAATTTAAAAACACATATATGAATATTATACGATATAATATTTAAAATTGCAATAAAAATATAAACTTTATGTAATATATTTTGTTGGTTTTAATTTATTCCATTAAAAAATCAATTATATTTATTACTTCAATTCCATCAATTTGCTTATTTTTTACATTATCCATTGTTAGTATTACCTTTTTATAATTATCATTTATTGCTAGTAATGATTTTTTCTCTCTTTCTTCAACTTTTTCGTCCATAATACTTCTAGCTACTTGATAGTATACTCTTTCATTCGGATTTATAGCGATAAAATCTATTTCTATATCATTATATTGTCCAACATATACTTCATAACCTCTACGTAGTAGTTCAATATATATTAAGTTCTCATAGCTACTACCAGTATCATATGAAGATATACCAGCGATTATATTTTTTAATCCGTTATCTACAAAATAATATTTACCTTGAGTTTTTAAAAGTTGCTTTCTTTTTAATTCGTATCTAGGAACTCTATATATAAAATATGCATTTTCAAGCATATTTAGATATGAATCTACAGTCTCATTTGAGATATTAGTGCCATTTTTCTTCATAAATTCAGCAATAGCATTAGGTGTTGTTAAATTACCTATTACTGTAGACATATATTTTATTAAATTATCTAGAAAAACAACATCTTTTATTTTATTTCTATTAATAACATCTTTTTTTAAAACCACCTCTTTTAAATCACTAAGATAATTTAATATTAAATTTTCATTATCTTTCATATTTACAATCATAGGCATTCCACCATATTTTAAATATTTATCAAATTTTTCAAATTTATCTTCATTATTTTTAAATGAATATTCTTCAAGAAACTCTTTATAAGAAAAAGGATATATTTTTATTGTAAGTACTCTTCCTGCTAGTAAAGTTGTAAGTTCACTTGATAGAAGATAAGCATTAGAACCTGTAATATAAATATCAGAATTTATATCTACAAGTAGAGAATTTACTGCTTTTTCCCATTTTTCCACATTTTGTACTTCATCTAACAGTATATATTTTTTATTTTGATTCTTTACATTTTTCTTTATGTAATTATATAAGTCTTTATAGTCTTTAATATCGTACCATTTTGCACTTTCAAAATTCATATATATAATGTCTTCATCAGGGATATTTTGAGATATTAAATAATCTTTATATTGTAATAATAATGTACTTTTTCCACATCTTCTTACACCAGTTATTACTTTTATTAAATTTAGATCTTTTCCATCAATAAGTTGATTTAAATATTTTTTCCTTAATAACACGAATACCACCTCTACTAATATTATATAATACTATTTTGCAAAAATCGAGTTTTACGGTTATAAACGTAAAACTTTGCAAAAAAAGACTTTTTAAGAGCATACTTTAATTTTTATCGTACTTGCTATAGTTTTATATTCTGGTTATATAGATTTTTCTGGACTTAAATTAGATGGAACATCAATTATTTTAGATTTGGATTAAATTATATTATTATATTGAGAAATTTATAGTAATATGCTATTCTAAAAGTAGAGGTGAATATAATGAGAAAATATATACCAACACTTACATTATTTTTACTTTTAATTGTAGCAATAGTTGCATGTGGATTTTGTATTAATACTATAATAAAAAGAAATGATACAATAACACAAATTACTGCGCAACTTGAACAAGAAAAAATAAATTATACTAATTTAGAAACAGAGTACAATAATTTTAAAGCACAAGCAAATAAAGAAGAAAAAATATTACCTACAAAAGTAGATGCAGATAACATGACATTTAATAGTGAAGAGTTTAGAAGAACATCATTAATGTTTGATAGATTATCTGGTATTGATGTTTTTGTAAACGAGAATAAATTTACAATTTCTACAACTGATGAAGCAGAAACTTATTTTTATTATAATGGAGATCCAATAACTTATGAATCAGATGTAATAGATAAAGAAATAGTACAAGTTTTGGTATCAGGATATGGAAGTGCATGTAAGGTATTATTTTTAATGGAAGATGGAACAGTAAGATATATAGAGGGAAATGACATTATAAAAAGAGATTTTACATTAAGAAATATAGATAATTTAAAAGATGTAGTAAGACTACAAAAAGCAACATTTACTAGAAATAATGGAGGAGCAACAATTCTTGCAGTGGCTGTTATGTCGGATGGAACATCTAAGGTAATAGAGTAATTAGAGATTCTAAGTATAGCATATTTGTGCTATACTTTTTTTGACCATTATGATAGAATATAATATAACTTAAGGAGGACAGTATGGACAAAAAAAGTAAAATTATAATGATTGTGTGTATAATCATAATACTTGTAGCAATAGGAATTGTAACAGCTTATACGTTAATAAATGGAATAAATTAGCTTAAGATAATTTGGAGGTTAATATATGGAGAATGTAGAAGACATTGTTGAAAGTAAAGCAAGTGTAGAAGAAATTTGTAAATATATACAAGAACACAATATAGATAAGAAAAGCATAATAGAAAATAGAAAGTTTCAAGAAAAATTATATAAAGAGCTTAGTGAAACTAATTTTTCATATTCTTGCATTAGAATAGTTGTAGAAGTATTTGGTGTTAATAATTGTATAGAAAATATAGATTTAGATAGTTTAAGAAATTTGAATTCATCATACAGATATATTGTAACTTTATCTAATTATTGTGATAGTAAAGAGATAATAAATAAGGTAGCTTCAGATGAAAAATATTGTGATTATTTTTTAAAAAATATAGATAATTGTTATTTTCTTTTAGAAAAGGCAAATTATGATGATGTAAGAAAAATTATAGGTAATGTAGAAAGTAATAAAGAAAATTATAAAAATTTAAATTATTTTTATAGAGGTATTGATAATGAATCAAAAGAAAAGCTATTAAAAGAAGATTTAAGTTATGATTTAGTAAAAGAGATAATTTCATCGTCCAATAAAAAAATACAGCAGTCTTTTATTAGTAATGATCCTAGAGCATTAACAATGTGTAAAGATTTTAATGTTTTAAAGATGGCAGAAGATGGAATACAGTTTCCAACAGATATAATGAAACAAGATTATTTTTTTGAAAAATTAAAAGCGGATAATTTTGTAGATTTTAGAAGAAATATAAATAGATTATATAGAAATAACTATTCAGATATTATTCAAAGGAAAGTAGATAAATATAGAGAAAATATCATCAATTCTTATGATAAAGCAAAAGAAATTTTTAAGCAATATGATTTTCAAACTCAAGACCAAATAGATAAATTATATGATAATAATAAAGACTATATATTAGATAGCGAAACAAAATTTAATATAGTAAGTAATTTAAAGGATAAAGAAAAATTAAATCAATATTTAAAAAAAAGAACTAGTGAAAAATTAAGTGAAGTAATAATAGATTCTTTATTTAATGATACTAAAAATAATGTTAGTCTTAATATAAATGAAATGCTAAAGTACAATGATTATTTGAGTGAAAATAAAAAAGTATTAGATGGTGATAAGTCAGATTTTTATAGTATAATTAAAAATTTAGATAATATTCCAAATGATAAGAAAATAGAGATGTATGAAAATTTAAAAGAAAAAAATGTAATGGCTTCTTTTTATAATGATATTTCAAAATTAAGAGAAATATCTTATCAAGAGATAAGTGATTCTTTATTTAAAACAGAGAATAATATAGATTCTTTTTCTATTGAAGAAAGTGAGAAAAATAATGTTGAAGTATATGATTTAAGCAAAAAATCATATTATCTTCTTGTAAGAGTGTTAAGTAGAGAATACCATGAGGGAACTAATAGCTCCCAGTCTTCATATTCACTTATATCAGATAAAAATTTAAGCGTATTTGAAAATGCAACGAATAGTTTAATATATGTGTATGATAAAATCGATCCTAAACGTATAATAAATGTATATCAGGGGGATTCTTATACAGTAGATGATAAAAATAATTTAACTAATAGAGTAAATAGAATAGCAACACCTAAAGAAATTGTAGAGTCAAATTCTTCATTTAGTGAAATAAATATAGCTAATGAGAAAAATAAAGACTATAATGGAACTGATGAAAACTATAAATATAAAGAAATGAAACCAACAGGTGTTCTTTGCATCGGGAAAATTACAAAAAGACAAGTTGATGAATGCAAAAGACTTAATATTCCATTATTAGATACCGGAAAAGAAATAGAAAAATCACAAAATATTAAACAAGTTGAAGAGGAACAATATGATATAGATATAAATTAAATGTTAAATTTAATTTATGTTATCACTAAATAAATATCTATACATAAAATAAAATAGGATGTGATTTTTATGAATAGATATATATATGTAGATAATAGTTCAACAACAAGATTAAATGAGAGTGTATTATATAAGATGTTGCCATACTTAAAAGAAAATTATGGAAATGCATCTACTACGTATAGTTTAGGAAAAATATCTAGGAAAGCTATAGAGGAGAGTAGAAAGAAAATAGCTAAATGTATAAATGCAAATCCTGAAGAGATATATTTTACTGCATCTGGTACAGAATCAGATAATATGGCAATTCAAGGAATAGCACATAAATATATGTATAAAGGAAAGCATATTATAACATCAAATATAGAGCATTTAGCTGTTTTAAATACTTGCAAAAAACTAGAGCTAGAGGGTTTTGAAGTAACTTATGTAGAAACTCAAAGAAATGGAATAATAGATATAGAAAAAATTAAAGAGGCGATACGAGAAGATACTATCTTAATATCTATTATGTATGTAAATAATGAAATTGGCACTATTCAAAATATACAAGAAATTTCAAAATTAGCAAAAGAAAAAGGAATTATATTTCATACAGATGCAGTTCAAGCAATGCCACACTTAAAGATAGATGTAAAAGATATAGATGCGCTTACTATGTCAGCACACAAATTTAATGGACCTAAAGGAGTAGGGGCTTTATATTTAAAAGATGGTATAAATATAAATAATGTTATTTGTGGCGGACATCAAGAAAATGGAATAAGACCTGGTACAGAAAATGTTGCAGGGATTGTTGGAATGGCAGAGGCACTTGAGATTACTACAAATAATTTAGATAAAAATAATAAGAAGGAAAAAGCACTAAGAGATTATTTATATAATATGCTAAATAGTGAAATTAAGGGTATTGCTATTAATGGTGATAAGGAAAGAAGAATAAATAGCAATATAAATATAAGTATAGATGGAGTAGATTCATCAGAACTTATGCTATTTTTAGATATGAATGGAATTTGTGCGTCAGGTGGAAGTGCTTGTAATTCATCTCAAAAGGAATTATCTCATGTTTTAAAAGCAATTGGGCAAGAAAATACAGCACTAAGAATAACACTTTCATCAGAAAATACTATTTATGATATAGAAAAAATAGTATATGTGATGAAAAGAAGTGTAAATATTATTAGAAATAAGAAAAATAATTAGAAAATGGGTTAAATACTCATTTTCTAATTATTTTTATATATGTTTCAAAATGATTACTTGATCAAAACAAATTTATGTAAATATTTATTCTTCTAATTACAAATATAAAAATAGTATGTAATAGAAATGTTAAAAAATAATAATTTTTATGTAACAAAATAACATTTAGATTTTTGACTAATTAAGTAAACTAATGTAGATAAAAGTAGCTTATTTTTTAATATTTTTTACTTAAAACTATTGATTTTTATTTTTGTTTATAATAGAATAAATGTGAAGTGGTATATAGTGGCAATGTGTGGAAAAGAGGTGTACAAAATGTTATTAGGTGAGTATAAACATAATGTAGATGCAAAAGGTAGAGTAAGTGTACCTTCAAAGTTTAGAGGGGATTTAGGACAGTCATTTGTAGTTACTAAGGGGTTAGACAATTGTTTATATTTATATTCTAAAGATGAATGGAAAAAATTTGAAGATAAACTTAAGAGCTTGCCAATAACTAGTCAAGATGCAAGAATTTTTGTACGATTCTTTTTTGCAGGAGCTTCAGAGTGTGAAGTAGATAAACAAGGAAGAATTAATATACCACAAAATTTAAGAGAATATGCAAAAATTCAAAAAGATGTAGTAATAGTTGGAGTTTCAACTCGAGCAGAGATATGGAGTAATGATAATTGGAATAAATACACAAATTCTGATTCTCTTGATGTTTCTAAAATAGCATCTCAAATGTCTAATTTAGGCATTTAGGATATATACAAAAGAAATTAAATATACTAAAGATAAAAAGTAAATGTACAAAAGATAAAATTATTTAAATAATACTATAGAAAAAACGAGGTAAAAATGGAATTTAAACATAGATCAGTGCTATTAGATGAATGTATAGAAAATTTAAATATAAAAGAAAATGGAATATATGTTGATGGAACACTTGGTGGTGGAGGTCATTCATATTATATATTAAAAAAATTAAATAATACTGGAATGTTAATTGGAATAGATCGTGATATGGATGCTATAAATGCTGCTAAAGAAAAATTAAAAGAATTTTCGAATTTTAAAGCAGTTCACGATAATCATGCAAATATTATTAAAATATTAGAAAACTTAAAAATATATCATGTAGATGGAATTTTATTAGATTTAGGAGTATCATCATATCAATTAGATGAAGCAGATAGAGGATTTAGTTATATGCATAATGCAAAATTAGATATGCGTATGAATAGAGAGGATGAATTTAGTGCGTATGATGTAGTTAATGGATATGATGAAGATAAATTATATAGGATTTTCAAAGATTTTGGTGAAGAAAGATATTCAAGACAAATTGCTAAAAAAATTTGTGAAGTAAGAAAAGAAAAAAGTATTGAAACAACTTTTGAACTTGTGGACATTATTAAAAGTGCAATGCCACAAAGAGCATTAAATGAAAAACAGCATCCAGCAAAAAGAGTGTTTCAAGCTATAAGAATAGAAGTAAATCAAGAATTGGAAAAGCTTAAGCAAGCAGTAATAGATAGTATTTTATCTTTAAATAATGGTGGAAGACTTGCTATAATAACATTTCATTCACTAGAAGATAAAATAGTAAAACATGCATATGAAGAGATGGAAGGCAGATGTACATGCCCAAAAGATTTTCCTGTATGTGTGTGTAATTATAAGTCATATGGTAAGATAGTTAATAAGAAGCCTATTGTTTCAACAGAGGAGGAATTGATTCAAAATCCCAGAGCAAGAAGTGCAAAACTTAGGGTTTTCGAAAGAATAGAAAAATAAAAATGTAGAATAGATGTAGTATTGGATGTAGTAATAGTAATGGTATTTTATAGAAAAAGAGGTGAAAAATATAGATGCCAGCTAGAAGAGTTAATAGTCAGTATTATCAAGATGGTTCTGCAGCAAGACAAATAGTACCAGATGATATACCTATAAAAAGAGCTAATACTACTAAAAGAAAAAATATTTCAAGCAGAAATTATAAACGAGCACAACAGGTACAAAGAAGAAAAAATGCTTCTATGGTGGCATTTATACTTTGTGGATTTACTATGTCTGTTATTATTACATATAGATTTGGATTAATTAACGAAAAAAATCTTGAAGTTCAAAATTTAGAAAAAGAATTGGAAATTGTCTCTTCTCAAGCAACAACTGCTCAAATTGAAGTAGATCAAAATACTGATTTAAATTCTATTGAAGCTTATGCAAAACAGCAACTTGGAATGCAAAAAGCAGATAGTAGTCAAACAGTATATATAGATACTTCACAAGAACTAAATAAAGTGCAAGTAAATCAAGAAGCTTCTATTATTGAAAAAATTATTAACTATATAAAAGGAATATTTTTGTAAAATTATGAATAACCAAGGCAAATTTTAAGTATTATGTAGTAGGGCTTTTATTTGTCTTGGTTATTATATTAGAAAAAGAGGTGAGATATTGTGTCATATGTTAGTGTAAATAGTCAAAAAAGAGTTCTTATAATGATGATAGCATGTATTAGTGTAGCATCTTTGCTTATGATAAGACTTTTATATATACAAATAATAAAATCAGATTATTATTCTCAAAAAGCTTATGCACAGCAAACAAGAAGTAAAACTGTTGAATCTAAAAGAGGCACTATCTATGATGCAACTGGTGAGAGAATACTTGCTCAAAGTATTTCTACTAATATTATAACTGCTGTTCCAAACAGTGTATCTAAAGATAAAAAGGAAGAAATTGCAACAAATATTGCCCAGATTTTAGGCGAAAATAAAGATGAGATATTAACAAAATTACAAAAAAATGTTTCTAGCGTAACTTTAGCAACTAAAGTAGATCAAGAAACAGCTCAAAAACTATTAGAATATATAGATGAAAATGATATAACAGGAATAAGTATAGATGAAGATATGTTAAGAGTATATCCATATGGAACATTACTTTCTCATGTTTTGGGATTTGTTGGTACAGATAATCAAGGTCTTGCAGGAGTAGAGGCGTATTATGAGGATGATTTAGCAGGAACTCCTGGTAAAATTGTAGCAAGTTTTGATGGAAGTGGAAGAGAAACACCTTTTACTCAGGAGCAATATATAGCAGCAGAAGATGGAAAAGATATAGTACTTACTATAGATGCTACAATACAGTCTATTGTGGAAAAGTATTTAAGTAAAGCTGTTGAAGAAAATATAGCAGAATATGGTAGTATTGTTATAATGCGACCTTCTACAGGTGAAGTACTTGCAATGGCAAATTATCCGACATTTGATCCTAATGATCCATTTACTCCAAATACAGATGAATTAAAAACTCAGTGGGACTCTATGGATAGTAAGCAAAAAAGTGATGCATTAAATCAGATGTGGAGAAATAAAGCTATCTCTGATACACAAGAGCCTGGTTCTACTTTTAAACTTATTACTGCAACTGCTGCACTTGAAGAAAATATAGTAAATATAGATGATAAAGTATTTTACTGTGCAGGACAAATGAATGTAGGAACATGGACTATAAAGTGTTGGAGATATTATAATCCTCATGGTAGTGAATCTTTAAGAGAAGGAATTATGAATTCATGTAATCCCGTGTTTATGCAAGTATCTCAAAAAATGGGTATACCAGCGTTTATGGAATATATAAGAGCTTTTAATTTAAACTCTAAAACTGGAATAGATCTTCCTGGTGAAGCTACTGGTATAATGCATAATGAATCAACTATGACTGATGTAGATTTAGCTACATCTTCATTTGGGCAGACTATACAAATAACTACAATTCAAACTGCTGTAAATTATTGTGCAGTAGCAAATGGTGGATATCTAGTAGAACCATATGTAGTAAAAGAAATAAAAAGTAATTCTGGTAACTATGATGAGCAGGTAGAATCCAAAGTATTAAAACAAATTATGTCTGAACAAACATCATCAGAATTAATGAGTGCGCTTGTTGATACTGTTAACTTTGGAACTGCTAAATCGGGTAAAATATCAGATTATCAAGTAGCGGGTAAGACAGCTACCGGTGAAAATGGTAGAGGAGACAACACAAAATATTTAGCTGGATTTGTTGGAATTGGACCAGCAAGTAATCCTGAAATAGTAGTTGTTATGAATTTGTATGATCCAAAAGGACCATCTGGACATGGAGGAGCAGCAATTTGCGGACCTGTTGTTGGCTCTATAATTGATGAAGTATTAAAATATATGGATATTCAAACAGATTATACAATTGAAGAGACTGAAAGTAATGAGATAGTTGTACCTAATGTTGTTGGAAAAACTTATGGTGAGGCACAACAAATATTAGCTGAGAGTGGATTTACTTTAAATACAGCTTCTGAATTTGCCTCAGATACAATTATAACAAATCAAGTTCCTAAAAGTGGTGCTTCTTTAGTATCTGGTTCAAGTATAATGGTATATAAAGAGGGAGAAGATTCGAAAAAGGTTAATGTTCCAGATGTAAGAAATTTAAGTACAGCTGAGGCAATTGCAGCTTTTAAAAATGTAGGACTTAATGTAAGAATAGAGGGAACAGGGTATGTTTTAACACAGGATGTAACACCTCAAGAAGAAATAGAGATGGGATCTATTGTTACTATAAAGTGTGTTGATGATTTAAGCGAGTTACCATAATTATTTGCAAGTATAAATTAAGTATGATATAATAATTAATCAGAATGGAGGCTTATTATGCTTTTACAATATTTAATTGAAAATTTAACAAATGTTAAAGTTAATGGAAATACTAATATAGAAATAAATAAAATAGAGTATAACTCTAAAAAAATTACCAAAGGCGATATATTTGTTGCAATAAGCGGATATAAAGATGATGGTAAAAAATATATTAAAGAGGCAATAGAAAAAGGAGCTATTGTTATAGTTTCACAAGATGAAATTGAAGAAAAAGAAGAAGGAATAACATATATACAAGTAGAAGATGTAAGGATAGCGCTTGCAATTATATCTGCTACTTATTATGGAAATCCTGCTAGAAAATTAAAAATAATTGGAATTACGGGAACAAAAGGAAAAACTACTACAGCGTATATGATAAGAGATATAATGCTTGCTGTTGGTAAAAAAATTGGAATGATAGGAACTATATGTAATACTTATGCAAATAAGGTAGAAGAATCTATTAGAACATCACCAGAGTCTTTAGATTTGCAAGCATTACTTTCAAGAATGGTAGAGTCTGGAATGGAATATGTAGTAATGGAAGTTTCTTCTCATGCTTTAGAATTAAATAGAGTGTATGGAATTAAATTTATAGTAGGGGTATTTACAAATTTATCTGAAGACCATTTAGATTTTCATAAGACAATGGATGAATATTTAAAGGCAAAAGCAAAACTTTTTGAAATGTCAGATTTTGCAATTATTAATGGTGATGATATATATGCACCAAAGCTTATGAAGATGATAAAAATAAAAATGGCTACATTTGGTTTAGATAATGATGTTGATCTAACTGCAACAGATGTAAGAGTAAATCCTTCTTTTGTAGAATTTAAGATGTATATTAATAAAATGTTGGAAACAATAAGAATAAATATACCTGGTAGATTTACAGTGTACAATGCACTTGCAGCTATAGGTGTATGTAGTTTATTTGGAGCTCAAATGGATTCTATACTTGCTGCACTTGCAGCAGTTAGAGTTCCTGGAAGAAATGAAGTAATAGATTTAAATAAAACATTTACAGTTATTATAGATTATGCGCATACTCCATCAAGTCTTGAAGCAATACTATCTTCTGCAAAAAAATATACAAGAGGAAGAGTTATTTGTGTATTTGGATGTGGAGGAGATAGAGATAAAGCTAAAAGAGCAATGATGGGAGAGGTTGCGGGTCGTCTTGCGGATTTTACTGTAATAACATCAGATAATCCTAGAAACGAAAAACCATCAGATATTATAAAAGATATAGAAAGTGGAATAAAACAAACAAGAGGATTATATAAATCAATAGAAAATAGGCGTCAAGCTATAAAATTTGCAATGAGAATTGCATGGAAAAGTGATGTAATTATAATAGCTGGAAAAGGACATGAGACTTATCAAGAAGTAGAAAAAAATAAAAAGCTACATTTTGATGATAGAGAAGTTGTAAGAAAAATAGCACAAGAGATGCCAGATAAAAATATTCAATAGACAAGGAGAAAAATATGAATATACAAACGATTTTATTATTTGTATCTTTTATTGCAACAGTAGTACTTGGAATGATTGTTGTACCGATACTTAAAAAGAAACATTTAGGGTCAGATGTTAGAAAAGATGGACCACAATCTCATTTTAAAAAAAGTGGAACACCTATTATGGGTGGTATAATAATGATATTAGTGGTGACATGTATATTAGCTTTTTACTTAAAGGAATATCCAATTTTAGTATTACCTATAATAGCAATTGTAGGATTTGGATTTATAGGATTTGTAGATGACTTTAAAAAATTGGTATTAAAAGATCCTGAAGGGATTTCTCCTAAAATAAAAATGTTAGGATTAATATTAATTACTGCAATAATATTAGGTTTATATTTGTTTGTATTTGATTTGGGTACAACAATTATAATACCTTTTGTAGATCAACCTATATCTTTAGGTATTCCTTTATTTATAATTTTTGCTGCATTTATATTACTCGGTACAACAAATGCAGTTAATTTAACTGATGGACTTGATGGGCTTGCAACAGGTGTTGTAGCGATCATAATGACTTTCTTTACATTAGTTGCATTAAAACAACAAAACACAGAGATGGTAATCTTTGCATCAAGCATGGTAGGAAGCTGTATAGGATTTCTATTATTTAATATGCATCCTGCAAAAGTATTTATGGGAGACACTGGTTCTCTTGCATTAGGAGGAGCAGTAGCGATTATATCTTTAATATTAAAAATGCCATTATATTTAGCTATTGTTGCTTTGGTATGTATTATAGATACAATATCTGTAATATTACAAGTATTATATTTTAAAGCAACAAAGGGAAAAAGATTATTTAAAATGGCGCCATTTCATCATCATTTAGAGCTTAGTGGATTTAAAGAAACAACAGTTGTTATGATATTTTGGATTATAACTGTAATATGCTGTATTATAGCATATTTCATTTAAAAAGTAGGGGTTTTTGAATGAAAAAAGATGTTGATATTATGAAAAAGACAAGTGGAAATATGGACTTTGGCATGTTTGTAATAACTATAATATTGCTTTGTATAGGTCTTGTTATGGTTGCATCTGCGAGTTCCTATCATTCACTTATATATTATGGAAATAGTAATGAGTTATTTAATAAGCAATTAATCTTTGCAATACTTGGTATTATAGCTATGATTATTATTTCTAGAATAGATTATAGAAAGTATAAAAAATGGAGTTATTTAGCTTTCATTATAGCTGCTATATTGTTATTATTAGTAATTACACCATTAGGTGTATCTAGAAATGGAGCACAAAGATGGCTTGGAGTGGGAGAAACGTTTCAAATTCAACCATCTGAGATAATGAAACCTGTTTTAGTTCTGGCAATAGCTACATATTTATCTAGAAATGTAAAAAAACTAAATAATATAAAGGGGTATATTGTTCCAATTATTATGTTGCTAATAGTAGTATTACTAATGTATCTACAAAAGCATATGAGTGGCATGCTAGTACTAATTGTTGCTGCAGTATCAGTAATATTTGCTAGTGGAATAAAACTGAAATTTAAAGCTATTGCTGCAGGTGTATTAGTAATAGGAATGGTAGGAGTGGCATTTGTAATGGCTGAAGATTTTAGACTACAAAGAATACTTGCCTTTATGAATCCAGAGGAAAATTTAAAAGATGACAACTGGCAAGCAGCACAAAGTTTATATGCTATAGGTTCTGGTGGACTTTTTGGAAGAGGACTAGGACAGAGTAGACAAAAATATCTTTGGCTACCTGAAGCTCAAAATGATTTTATTTTTTCAATATTAGGTGAAGAATTAGGTTTTTTTGGCGCTGCAATTGTTGTTGGACTATTTGTATTTTTTATATATAAAGGATATAAGATTGCAATGACTTGTAAAGATTTTTATGGGTCTTTGATTGCAGCAGGTATTATAAGTATATTTGCAATACAAATATTAATTAATATAGCCGTTGTAACTTGTAGCATGCCTGTTACAGGTATGACACTGCCATTTTTTAGTTATGGTGGTACATCATTATTTATTAATTTATGTTCAATGGGTATTATTTTGAATATATCTAAAAATTGTAATAGGGTAAAAGAACAATAGAAGGGAAGTTTTTTATGAGAGTAGTTTTTGCATGTGCGGGTACAGGTGGACACATAAATCCAGCCATTGCAATGGCAAATATTGTTTTAAAACATGAGCCAGATAGTAAAATATTATTTATTGGTACAGAAAGTGGACTTGAAAATAAATTAGTTAAAAATGCTGGATATGATATTAAACATATTAGAACTGGTAAAATACTAAGAGAAATTACTTTAAAAAATATAACAGCATTAATAAATGCATATATGGGGATTTATGATTCCAAAAAAATACTAAAAGAATTTAAACCAGATTTGGTTATTGGTACAGGTGGATATATATGTGGTCCTGTAATGAAAGCTGCAAAAAAATTACGTATTCCATATATTTTACATGAAAGTAATGCTTTCCCGGGTGTGTCAGTAAAGCTTTTAGCAAAAGATGCAAAATGTGTAATGCTTGGTTTTGAAGATGCAAAAAATAGATTAAATTCAAAAGCAAAAACTATATATACGGGTACTCCTGCAAAATTTAGTGAAGAAGAGATAGAGAACTTAGATAAAGAAGCTTGTTTAAAGAAACTTAAACTTGAAAATATAGACAAAAAAATAGTTTTAGTTACTTGCGGAAGTCAAGGTGCTAAAAGAATAAATGAAGTTGTTCTTAATATGATAAAAAAATATCATAGTGATAATGTATACTATATATTGGTTACAGGAGATAAAAACTACGAAGAAGTTTGTAATATAAAAGAGAAAATTCAAGAGGAGATAAATATAAATTTAGATAAATATATAAAAATAGAGAAATTTATATTCAATATGGATGAAATGTATAAAGTATCGGATCTTTGTATAACAAGAGCAGGGGCAATGACAATAAGTGAACTTGCTCTTGCACATAAACCATCTATTTTAATTCCTCTTCCTACAGCAGCGGAAAATCATCAATTTTTCAATGCAAAGGTATTGGAAAATGTCGGAGCAGCAAAAATAATTGAGCAGAGAGATCTAACAGAAGATATTTTGTATGAAAATGTGCAAGAAATACTTAAAGATAAAAATAAGTTAGAAAAAATGAGTGAAAAAGCTAAGAGTGTAATTGTAAAAAATGTAGAAGATAAAATATATAATTGTATAAAGATGAAGTAGGTGATTATTTTGAAAAAGTCTAGGACAAGTATAAATAAAAAGAGAGCAAAAAATAATGCTAGTCCTTTACGCACTAATACTAAAAGCACAAAAATAAAAAAAATGCCTCAAAATTCATCTAATAATAAATTAGCTAATAAATCTAGTAATAGACAGAAAACTAATAAAGAAAGTATATTAAATGAGTCTTCTGGTAATGATAAATTAAAAAAGAATAGTATAAAGACAGCTATAGTACTTAAAATAACATTTTTTATTGCAATAATTTTAATATTTATATATTTATTATTCAATTTAGAGATTTTTAACTTAGTAAGAATAGAAGTTAAAGGCAATACTAAGTATACTGATCAGCAAATAATGCAAAACTCAAGCTTAAAAATAGGAGAAAATGTATTTAAGCAATTATTTAGAAGTGATAGTAATAATGTTAATTTATCATATATAGCTAAAAGCAGATTACATTATTCTATGCCTAATGTAATAATTATAGATGTAGAAGAAAGATATCCTATGTATATGGCATTAGATAGCAATACAGGAAATTATTATAAAATAGATAATGAAGGATATTTACTAGAACAGTGTGAATTAGAAAGTAAAAGAGATGAGCTTTTAGTTGAGGGTTTTACATTTGGAGATAATGCAAAAGTTGGCGAGAAAATAAATGAAGTATATATAGAAAAATTAGAAATATATAATAGCATAAAAAAAGAATTCGAAAACTTTCAAATAGAAGGAAATATAACTAAGGTTAATTTTTCCAATTCCTTGACAATAGTTACCTTAGATGATAAACTTAATATAGAATTTGCAAACGATTCAAACTTAAGTTATAAGGTGTCGTTTTTGAAAGGAATTATGCAAAAAAATCAAAATAATATGGAAGGAACAATAGACATGAGTGTAGATAATCCTGTCTATTCAGAATATGATTAAGGAGTGAATATTTGATGCATAAAGATAGTAATGACAAGAAGAAAAATAAAGTTTTAGAATATATGCAAAAAAATTCTATTGCAGCATATGTTTCTATAGGTATTGCTTTATTTTTATTAGCTATAATGATTACTGCACAAGTTACAACTATTAGTAAATCAGAAGCAATATTAGAAGGAAAAAGAGAAAGTGAGCTCGCTGATTCTTTGGTTAGACTTCAAACAGAGTATGATGAATTAAAGAAAAAATATGATGATAATCAAGCTGTAGTTGAAGAATATCAAACTAATGCAGCAACTAATGATAATTTAATTGCTTCAATGAGAAATCAAATTAATACTTTATCTTTATTAGCAGGCACAACTGATGTTCAGGGTGAAGGAATAATAATAACTTTGTACGATGGAAATTCATCTGATTCTTTGGTACATGATAGTGATATAATAACTGTAATAAATGAATTAAGAGTTGCTGGAGCAGAAGCTATAAGTGTAAATGAACAAAGAATAATAAATACTTCTGCCGTAAGATGCGTTGGATCTGTTGTACAAGTAAATTATCAAAAAGTAGCAGCTCCTTTTGTAATAAAAGCTATAGGAAATTCTCAGTATTTAGAGAGCGCATTAACTATAAAGAATGGTGTCGTTGATGTATTAAATGGATATGGACTTAAGGTTACATTAACTAGAGAAACAAATGTAAATATTCCAAAATATGAGGGAGCTTTATCATTTAACTTTGCAAAACAAGGAGAGTAACTATGATTTTAGGATTAATAATATTAATTATTTTTATATTAGCTGGAATATTAGTAGGACAATTTATAGTTATACCATATTCTACTTATCAGTATGTAGCTGTAGCAATTTTAGCTTGTTTAGATTCTATTTTTGGGGCACTTGCAGCAAGTACTGGTAAAAATTTTAAAATGAAAATATTTTTATCAGGTTTTTTCTTTAATGCATTATTTTCTATGTTTTTAGTTTATTTAGGAGAAATATTAAATGTAGAAATATATCTTGCAGCAATAATAGTATTTGGAGGAAGAATATTGAATAATTTTTCTATTATTAGGAGAGATTTTATGCAAAAAGCAGATGATAGAAGAAAAAAGTATAAGTTAAAGAGAAATATTGTTTCAAATAATGCTATAAAGACTGATACAGAAGCCGAAGAAGAAAAATAATGATAATTATATTTAATATTTTTGTATAGGAGGGATTTTATGAGAGCAAGAGAGATAAGAGCACAAGCAAGAGAAGCTCTATCTGGGAATTGGACTACATTTATTTTGTTAAATGTAATGTATGTATTGGCAATATCAGTTTTAACGTTTATTAATTATTTTATACCTTTTTTAGGTGCTATAGCATATATACTATTAATTGTACCATTAACATATAGTTATTCACAAAACTTATTAAGATTAAAAAGAAAAGAAACAGATAATGCATTTGAATTTTTCAAAGAAATATTTGCAAATTTTAAAAGATCATGGTCAGTTGTTGGAAGAACAATTCAAAAAGTATTAATACCATGTATAGTTGCTATAGTTGCATTAATTGTATTTTATATATCTTTAACATCTGTAGTAATAAGTGCTATATTTGGCGATGGATCAATTATAGCGGTATTATATGTTGTAGCATTTATTAGTCTTTTTATATCTATTATAGCATATATAGTATTATTTGTAAGAGGATTGTTGTATATGTTATCTACATATATTGCTATAGATAATCCACAAATGACAGCAAAAGAATCAGTAGATACATCTGCAAAATTAATGAATGGAAATAGATGGAAATATATTTGTTTATCACTTTCGTTTTTAGGTTGGATGATTTTATCTATTATTACATTTGGATTTGGATATATATTCTTGTTACCATATATGAGTGTAGCTTATGTATGCTTTTATGAAGCTTTGGCAGGTAAAAAACAAAGTAATTCAGCATCAAATGATTCTGATACAGTAGAAGTTAGTCAAGAACCAGTTGTAGAAGCAAATAATGAAAATGAACAAAAAAATGTAGTATTAAATACTTTTAAAGTAAACGATAATGATAATGATAATCCAATAAAACAATAATGTAATTTAGTAAGGTATTACTTAGGTAATACCTTATTTTTTTATAAAAAAATGCAAATCATTTGAAAAATACTTGACATAATAAAAGGACTGTGGTATACTTGCGCTAGATAAGAGTAGAGTAGTAACTAATAATTTGGTGAACTGTTATTTATGTTTACTAATAATTTAGTAAGGAGGTGAATACGGGTTAATATATTAGTTAGGAAATATTTCTGAAAAAAATTATTTTAAAGGAGGATTACGCCTATGAAAAAGAGGAGTAAAATTATTGTTGGTATTTTGGCAGTTGTAGTAGTCGCTATTGTTGCTACAATAGTAGTGAAAAATAATAATGGACAAGAGGTTGGAGGTCAAGCTTCCACTCAAGAAAGAACAGTGGTTATAAACTATAACCCAGATAATTATGCTTCAGCAGTATTTCAAATAGCTAAGGAAGAAAATTTAATGGAAAAATATTT
The DNA here is from genome assembly GCA_944388585.1 of uncultured Clostridia bacterium. Lineage (GTDB taxonomy): Bacteria > Bacillota > Clostridia > TANB77 > CAG-465 > CAG-465. Next base: position 86,932 of record CALXJI010000002.1, on the reverse strand, counting down.
ACCAGAAAATGTAAAAGTAGAATGGACTACAATAGCTTCAGCATCTGATATAAGAGATGCAATGGTTGCAGGTGAAATAGATATTGGAACACCAGGAATTATGGCATATATGACTGCAATAGATGAAGGTGCACCATTAACTCTTATGAGTTTTTATGGTTATGCAACTGTTATGGCATATACAAATCAAGACAATATAAACTCATTAGCAGATTTTCAAGCAGGAGATCAAATTAGTATAAGCGGACTAGCTTCAAATCCACAAGCAGCTTACTTAGCAGCTTTAAAAGAAGAAGGTCTTGATGTTCAAAAATATAATCAAATGCTTGTAAAAATTCCAAATACAGAAGCTATAGCTATGTTGGAAGGAAGAAATCAAATAAAAGGAAGTATTTTATCCTTCTCAGCAAATTTAAAAGCTGATGCATTAAAAGATCAAGGCGTAAAAAAGATTAGAGATTTTTCTGATGTTATTGAAAAATATAGTATTGGAACAGCATTAATTGCAAATACAGATTTTTATAATAATAATCCAGATATTTGTGAAGCAATAAGAAAAGTACAAAATGAAGTAATTGAAAATTGGGATAAAGATATGGAGAAAAATGCAGAGATTTTAGCTAATCAATATGATTGTGAAGTTAAAGATGTAATAGATTTGATGGAAAAACAACCACCTACAGATAAATTAACAGGATATAATGATTTAGCACAGTTACTTTATGAAGTAGATATGCTAAGTAAACCACTAAAACTAGAAGATTTACCTAATTATGATTCTATACCTAGATAAATTAAAAGATAAGGAGGACTTTTGATATGAAAGAAAAAATATTAAAGTCGAATATCTTTTGGATAGTGATCATAATTATAATTTGGGAGAGCGTGTCAAGACTTGGGATTATTTCATCATATGTTCTCCCACCTTTTTCTAAAGTTGTGATGCAACTTTTTCAAGAGCTTCAAGATGGAAATATTATGATACAAGTACTTAATTCTTTTAGAATTGTAGTATTTGGAATGTTTATTTCCTTAATAATAACGGTTATTGTTTTAATATTATGTGATAAGTTTAAAAATTTCAAATATTTTACACGAACTGTATGTAATATATTATCTCCTTTGCCAAGTGTTGCAATATTACCACTTGTAATTATTTGGATGGGTATTAATGATAGTGCAATGCTTGTACTAGTCGTTCATAGTGTTGTATGGCCAATGATAATAAATTTGATGGAAAAGGTAGAATCTATACCTACTGTATACCATGAATTATTAGCTAATTTACAAGTACGGCTCAATAAAAAAGGTAGTATGTGTATACATGATGATAATATTACCAGGTGTTATAGCTGCTATGAGAATAAGTTGTGCAAGAGCTTGGAGAAGTATAATTAGTTCAGAAGCTATATTTGGTATGATTGGTACTTCAGGCGGATTGGGATTATATATATATACAAATAGGGCATACGGAAACTTAACAAAAGTTATGGTTGGAATAATATTAATAATTCTAATAAGTGTAGTGATTGACAAATTATTTGTTGCACTAGAAAAATTAACTGTTAAGAAATGGGGGATGTCTTATGAAAAAAAATAATGTTTTAGAAGTTATTAACTTAACACATAGTTATAAGGAAAAACGAAAAGAAAAACTTGTTTTTAAAGATCTTTCTTTTTCTGTTGGAAAAGGTGAGATTTTAAGTATAATAGGAAAAAGTGGATGCGGAAAATCTACTATGTTAAAAATTATTGCTGGTTTTTTAACTCCTACTTCAGGCAAGATAATAGTAAATGGAGAAGAACATAAAAAACCTACTAAAAATGTTATGTATTTACAACAAAATTATGAGCAATTATTTGCATGGAAAAATGTTTTAAAGAATATAGCATATTCTATAGAGCAATTAGATTTGGATGAAGAGGAAATTAAAAAAAGAGCAAACTATTATACTGAGCTAGTAGAGCTTAATGAATATAAAGAAGCATTTCCTAACACATTATCTGGTGGACAAAAGCAAAGAGTAGCTTTTGCAAGAGCACTTGCTATTGAGCCAGATTTGATTTTGATGGATGAACCATTTGCTGCATTAGATGCTTCAACAAGGGATAAGCTTCAAGAATCTACCAAAAGGATAATAAAAGAAAAGCAACAAACTGTACTTTTTGTTAGTCATAATATAAAAGAAGCTCAGTTTATGGGAGATAGAATTTTAGTTTTTGGAAAGAATGAAGAAAGTGATTTTAAATATTACTTTATAGAAAATCCACAAGATAAAGATAAAGAAGAAATAAAGAATTTATTATAAATTAAAAACTGTTGATTTAATATCAACAGTTTTATTTTGTTTTACAAGTATAATTAATATATATTTTCATATAATTAATTGAGGTTGATAATATGGAATATATAAAGAATTATTTAATAGCAATTTTTAGTTTTGCTATATCTATAGTTTTATTTCTAATTATAGTATCATTAATTTTTGCTTATACTAATATAGATGATAGATATATAGATTCAGCTATTTTTTTATCAATGGCTATATCAGCTTTTATTTCTTCTTTTTTTCTTTGTAAAAAAATCAAGAAAAAAGGAATTATTCATGGTGTACTAGTTAATATTTTTTGCGTATTAATATTATTTATTATATCATGTATTTTAAATCATCAATTTAGTATTACCAATACACTAGGAATATATATTGGTATTTGTTCATTGACTGGAATTGTTGGAGGAATACTAGGAGTAAATGTTTAGAGGATTTTTTGTATATAATAAAAAGAAAATAATTATAGCTTCTATTTTTATATTAACTTTAGTATCGTGTATTTTTACATATGCATTTTTATACAGAAATGAAGAAACTATAGCATGTTCATTTAAGGAAAAGGAGTACTATGTTGGTGGAGAAACAGTTGGAATAAAGTTACTTGCAAGTGGAGTATTGGTTATGGGAGTTGATAGAGATGATTGTGACTTACAAATTGGAGATATTATATTACAAGTTAATGGGCAAAAGATAGAAACTGATGCTCAATTACAAGAATTTGCATCAAAAGGAAATAATTTAGATTTAACAGTATTAAGACAAGATAAAAATATTAATATTCAAATTGTTCCCAAATATAATGAAACTACGGGTGAATATAGATTAGGACTTTGGGTAAAAGATAGTAGTGCTGGTGTTGGAACAATAACTTTATATGAAAAAGATACATCTAGATTTGCAGCATTAGGTCATGCTATAACTGAAACTTCAGAACAATATATACTTCCAATTACTACAGGGGGAATTACAACAACTGAAATTTATTCTATAAAAAAAGGAGTAGCTAATTTACCTGGTGAGTTAAAAGGAACTATAACTAATAATACTCTTGGGCAAATTTATTGTAATACTCAAAATGGAGTTTTTGGAATAATAGAGGATAAAAATTTATATAAAAACAATGAAATAATACAGCTTGGAAGTAAAGAAGAAATAAAAATAGGAGATGCATGTATTTATGCTACATTAGATGACAATGTAAAGAAAAAATATAATATACAAATAGAAAAAGTTTTTCTAAATTCAACTGGAAATAAAAATATAGCTATAAAAATAACAGATCAAGAATTATTAGAGAAAACTGGAGGAATAGTTCAAGGAATGAGTGGTGCACCAATAATACAAGATGGAAAATTAATTGGTGCAATAACACATGTTTTTTTAGATGATCCTAAAAGAGGGTATGGTGCTTTTATTGAAAATATGGTAAGTGATATGAATTTATTACAGTAATAAATGTACAGTTAAACTCATAATTATCTTGTCATAATATATATATTGTGATATAATACAAGCGAAAAATAGGAGAGGATGTTATGAAAAATAAAAAAGTAATAATTTTAATAGCTATTGTATTAGTAATTATTATAATAGCTTGTATTATATTTTTTAGTAAAAATGGAGTAAACTCAGTAAAAGAAATAAGTTCTAATTTAGGACAAGCTACATGGTTAAGCTCTAATGAAAGTATGGTAATAGATAATGGCGAAGATAAAATTACATTAGTAATAGATTCTGATTTAAATTTTGATAAAACTGCCACTGACTATCAATATGTAGTACCTTATGTACTAAAAGTAAACGATAAAGAATATTCAGGTAGTCATACTTTTGGAGTTGGATATACTATGCATAGTGAAGCAAATGATATGCCATATAATGTAGAGATTCTAGATTTTGAAACTGGAACAATAGAGGTTCAGATAACAGAAAAAGTAGCTCAGTAGGAGGATGTATGCGTGATTTAATTTTTTCTCATATAAGTGACATTGATGGTATGGGATCTGTTGTATTATTAAAACTTGTAAATAAAGATATGCATTATGAGCTTTGCGAAACTTTTAATGTAAATGATAAGTTTGAAGAATATTATAATAGTAAAGATATTTATAATTATGATAGAATATATATAACTGATTTATGTTTAGATGATGAGCATTTAAAAATTATACAAAATGATAAGCTCTTAAAAGATAAAGTAAAAATATTCGATCATCACGAATCAGTTCTACAGTTTAATACATACGATTTTGTCAATATAACTATAAAAGATGAAAAAGGATATTGCTGTGGTACTACTTTATTTTATAATTATTTATTAGATAACAAAATAATAGAATCTAATTCAGCTATAGATAAATTTTGTGAACTTACTAGAAGACATGATACATGGGAATGGAAAAAGATATATAATGATGAAATGTCTAGAGATTTAAGTTTATTCTTTGAGACTGTTGGCACTGAAAAATATATAGAAGTAATGTATAGTAAACTAAAAACAGAAAAAGAATTTAAGTTTAATAAAGTAGAAGAATTTTTAATAGAAAATAGAAAAACTAAAATGATGGAAAAAGTTTTATCTTATGTTGAAGGAATTGTATATAAAAAAGTATTTGGACTAAAAGCAGGAATAGTTTTTATATCGTATGAATATAGAAACGAAGTGGCACAGTATTTAACGGATATGAAATATGATATAGATTTTGTAATGCTTATAGCAATAGAACATGGGACTATTTCATATAGAAGTGTAAGACCAGGCGTGAATGTAAGACTTGTTGCTGAAAAAATGGGTGGTAAAGGACATGATGAGGCAGCAGGAAATAATATTTCAGATATTCAAAAAGAGAGAATTTTAGATATACTATTGTCGTAAAAAGCTTCAAATATTGAAGCTTTTGTTATTTTTTGATATAATTTTTGTGAAGGTGATGTTATGAAAAGAAAATTTTTAACAAATACATATTTAAAGGGAATAGATAATTATATCATGATGCAATTTGAAGATGATTTTTTAGATTGTTATACTGTTATTAAAAAAGTAAATAGTATAGATAAGCCATATGTATCTACAAGGGGTGGAAAAGATATATGCCTTTTAAAAGAAGGATACTATATTTTAGAATATATGCCTAAAAATGAACACTATGGAGTTAGAATTTTTCTTGATGAAAATAAAAATGATTTGTCTTATTATATAGATATCATAGATAAAGTAGGAATAGATTATGATAAGGGGTTATACTATGATGATTTATATTTAGATATTACAATAGATAGACTGTGTGATGATCTTGTTAAGGTTTGGGATGAAGATGAGTTGCAAAAAGCATTAGATGAAGAAGACATTACTAAAGAGCAGTATGATATGGCATACTACACTTTAAAAAACTTATTAAATCAAATTTCAGAAAATACTAATAGATATATTAATAATGATCATAAAAGTTATATAGAAAATAATTTTAAATAGAAGCTAGGAAAATAAATCCTAGTTTTTTTTGCACTAAATATTGAAAAAAATAATACTATATAATATAATTTCAGCGAATAAGAGGTGTTATTATGACAAGAATTGCAAGTGAAAAAGATATAGAACAAATATATAATTTAAATACAGAATTATTTATAGTATTAAATAGTTTAAATGATAAAATATATAATCCAATAGGCTTTCCAAAACAATTTATAGATATAATGATTAAATCTCCAGATTCAGACTATATAATAATAGAAGATGATGATAAAATAATAGGATATGTATTGATAGAAAAAAGAGAATCTCCATATAAAACATATGAATCTTTTAAAGAGGATGAGTTTGCATATATTTATGAAGTGGTAATATTACCAGAATATAGACTAAAAGGATATGGTAAATATTTAATTGAAGAGGCACAAAAATGGGCAAAAGAAAGAAATTTAAAAAGTATAGAATTAAATGTATTAAGTAATAATTATAGTGCAATAGCTTTTTATGAGAAAGTTGGATTTCAAAACTATCAAATAAAAATGAGAAAAAATATTAGTTAATATAATAAAAAAATATCTATGTTATAAAGGAGAGAAATGATAGATTTTTTAAAAGCTAAAGAAGAATTAAATAATTATAAAGGATCAGAGAAAAAGAAAACTTTAATATATAATAATAAAAAATATCTAGTAAAATTTCCAAATCCAATAATATATAAAAATAAAAATATTTCATATATAAATAATGCACTTTCAGAATATATTGGGAGTAATATATTTAAATTTGCAAATTTTGATACACAAAATACTATATTAGGTACATATGAATATAATGGGAAAGAAAAAATAGTTTGTGCTTGTAAAGATTTTACTGATTCAGAGCATGTTTTATATGAATTTCAAAGTTTAGCATTAAGTGTAAACCCAGATAGAAAAATTGAAACAGAAATAACAGATATTATTGAAGTAATAGAGAAATAAAAAAACTAACCAAGATAAATATAATATTTATTGAAGATTTAAATGAGAAATTTTGGAACATGTTTATAATAGACAGTTTAATTGGAAATACAGATAGACATAATGGAAACTGGGGAATATTATTAGATATAAAAACACGTAAGGCAAAGTTTTCACCAATATATGATTGTGGCTCTTGTTTAAATCCTATTTTGGAGGATATGCAAATAGAGAAGATTACTAATGCAGAAATTAAAAATTTAGCTTTAAATTGTTATTCTTGTATTAAAGATAATGGTAAAAAGATAAAATATATGGAATATATAAAAAGTATGAAAAATGTAGAATGTAATAAAGCTATTAAAAGAGTATTTAGTTATATTGATATTAATGAAATTAACAATTTCATAGATAATATACCATGTATATCAGATATTAGAAAAAATTTTTACAAAAAAATAATTACTTTTAGATATGAAATAATAAAAGATGTTTATAATAAAATTTAATATGTATTTGACAAACTAATATAGGTGTGTTATAATGCAAAATGTAAGATACATAAAAAACCTATGATAAAGCAAAGTAGGTAATAGAGAATATATTATAGAGAATGTGGGTCATCGGCTGTAAGCCTACTAATATACTATTACTGAAATTTCACTTTGGAGGTCTTGTTTTGAAAAAATATTTTGAGTAGGAACAAGCGGGTATGCCCGTAATAGCTTTTGAGAGCATTTGTATTTATGCAAATGAATTTAGGTGGTAACGCGGAATTAAACATTTCGTCCTATGTTTTAGGATGGAATGTTTTTTTGTATTTAAGGAGGAGAAAATAATGGAAGAAAAATTATCACTATTAAAAGAAGAAGTAGAAAAAGAAATGAAAAATGTTCAAACTACTGCAGATGTTGAAAATATTCGTGTAGAATATTTAGGAAAAAAAGGAAAAGTTGTAGAAATTTTAAAAAACTTGAAAAATGTAGAAGCTTCAAAAAGAAAAGAGGTAGGACAGCAGGCAAATAAACTAAGAGAAGAAATTGAAATTTTAGTTGAACAAAAAAAGCAAGAATTGAAAGAAAAAGAATATGAGACAAGAATAAAAAACGCTAAAAAAATAGATATAACAGTTCCAGTGGAAAATAAAATAGGATCTTTACATCCTATTACAATAGTGCAAAAAGAATTGGAAGATATTTTTACAGGAATGGGATTTACAGTTGAAGATGGAAACGAGGTAGAAACAGAATATAATAACTTTGAAGCTGTTAATGTTCCAAAATATCACCCAGCACGTGATATGCAAGATACATTTTGGTTAGAAAATGGTGAGCTTTTAAAAACTCAGACTTCAGCAGCTCAAAATAAAATAATGTTAAAATATGGTGCACCACTAAAGGCAATATTTCCTGGAAGATGTTTTAGAAATGAGGCACTTGATGCATCTCATGAAAATACATTCTTCCAAATGGAAGGCATGATGATAGATAAGGATGTATCTATTTCAAATTTAATATATTTTATGAAGACTTTACTTTCAGAGGTATTTAAAAAAGATGTAGAAGTCAGACTTAGACCAGGATATTTCCCATTTGTTGAACCTGGATTTGAGTTAGATATAAAATGTCCATATTGTGATGGAAAAGGATGTAAGGTATGTAAAAATGGAAGTTGGATAGAGTTATGTCCATGTGGTATGATACATCCTAATGTGCTAAGAATGGGTGGAATAGATCCGGAAGAATATTCAGGCTTTGCTTTTGGCCTTGGACTTAGTCGTTTGGCTATGATGAAATATAATATTGACGATTTACGTGCATTAAATTCATGTGATTTAAGAATATTAAAGCAAATGAAAATTAAATAGGAGGAAGAAAAAATGTATATATCAATAAATTGGATTAAAGATTTTGTAGATTTAGATGGGGTAGATGTAGAAAAGTTAATATATAAATTTACAATGTCAACTGCAGAAGTTGAAGGAATTACAAAACATGGTCAAGATGTTGATGGAGTAATAGTTGCAAAAGTTTTAAGTGTAGAAAATGTTGAAAATTCTAAAAAACTACATAAATTAATGGTAGATACTGGAAAAGAAAAATTACAAGTTATTTGTGGAGCTCCAAATGTAAGAGAAGGAATTAAAGTAGCTTTTGCACAAGTTGGAAGTACTGTAGCTGGACAAAAAATAGGAAAAGCTATACTTGCTGGACAAGAAAGTAATGGTATGTGTTTATCTGAAAAAGAACTTGGAATTAGTGATGATCATTCAGGAATTATAATTTTAGATGATGATGCTCCATTAGGAGAAAATATAAAAAATATAATACCAGTAGATGATATTATATATGAAGTAGATAACAAATCTTTAACTAATAGACCAGATTTATGGGGACATTATGGAATTGCAAGAGAAATAGCTGCAATTACAGGAAGAAAATTGAAACCTTTAGAGATAGAGGATCTAGATTTATATAATAATTTAGAAAAATTAAATATAGGTGTGGAAGTAGAAGATGATGAAAATCCATTATGTTTAAGATATAGTTCTATGAGAGTAGAAAATGTAACTAAAAAACAGGCCTCTTGGAAAATAAAAGTTAGACTATATTATTGTGGAATGAGAAGTATTAATTTACTTGCAGACATGACAAACTATATTATGCTTGAACTTGGCCAGCCAATGCATGCATTTGATGAGAAGATAGTAAATAGTGTAAATGTAAGAACATTAAAAGAGGATAGTGAGTTTGTAACATTAGATTCTCAAAAAAGAAAATTAGATAAAGGCACTTTAATGATTTGTCATGAAGATGAGCCTGTAGGTATTGCAGGAGTTATGGGTGGTCTTGCAAGTGAAATTACAGATAATACAACATCTCTATTTTTAGAGTCAGCAAATTTTGATGCTGTAAATATCCGTAAGACTGCAAGTAAATTGGATTTAAGAACAGATGCAGCTGCTCGTTATGAGAAGACATTAGATCCAGAGCTTACAAAACTTGCTATAGCTAGATTTATAAAGATACTTAAAGATGAGGATAAGGATATTAAGGTAACATCATCATTTACAGATATATATATTAAAAAATATCCACATATAACTATTGATATAGATAAAGATTATATTGATAGAAGTATAGGAAAAGAAATATCTATGGATGAAATTGTTACAACATTAACAAATTTAGAGTATGGTGTAAAACGTGAAGATAAAAATTTAACAATAGATGTACCTACTTTTAGAGCAACAAAAGATGTTAGTCAAAAAGCAGATATTATAGAAGAAATTGCAAGAATTCATGGATATGATAATATTGAGCCAAAAACTAATTTATGGAAAATTTCACCAGTACCAAAAGATCAAGTAAGAGAACTTGAGTATGATGCAAAAGTTTTACTTGCAACAAAATATGGTATGTCTGAAATACATAGCTATGTTTGGTATGATACACAGCTAAATCAAGAATTAGGAATAAAAGTAAGAGACAACTTAAAAATTGTAAATGGAATAGCAAAACTAGACAATACATTAAGAAGAGAAATGGCACCAACTATGCTTTATGCTATTAATAAAAATTTAAAGTATATGCCAGAATGCAAAATATTTGAAATAGGAAGAACTTTTGATTATAATTTTGATGGGAAAGAAGCAGATGAGTATAAAGTGTTAGGCATTGGTCTTACAAGTGCTAAGCAGAGTGAAGAAGAGCTAGTATATGAAGTAAAGTCAATGATAGATAATATTGTAAATATTAATAAAAACTTAAATGCAAGATACGAAAACATTGAAGATATAAAATATAATTGGATGCACCCTGTAAATAGTTTTAAAATTATAGTAAATGATCAAGAGCTAGGATATATTACTGTTGTTCATCCTAAAATTAAAGATGCAATTAATTCAAAAGTATCTATTGTTGTAGCAGAACTTAGAATAGATATATTAGGTAATATGGTAAAAAGAGATATATCATATAAAGAAGTGTCAAAATATCAAACTGTAAATTTTGATTTATCTTTAATTGTAGATAAAGAAATAAAATATTCTCAGATAGAAGAAATAATAAATAATGCTAAAATGCAATATCTTATGGAATATTCATTAGTAGATATTTATGAAGATTCAGAAAAATTAAAAGACAAAAAGACTATTACAATAAGATTTACTATTGGATCATATATTGATACTTTAACTAAAGAACAAATAGATGAAGAAAGAGAAATTATTCTTAAAGAATTAAATAAAAATAATATATATATAAATGAATAAAATAAGGCCTACTGTGTAGGTCTTTTATATTATTTTTAAAAGTCGTCGTAAAAACTTGCATTTTCATAGCAAAAGTCGTCGTAAAAACTTGCAATTACACTTTCTTAAGAATATAAAAAGCTTGACTAAACAAGAATAATAAAATATAATAGTATACATAATTGAAAGGAGATTGAATTGGATATATTTCAAAGAGAAAAACTTCTAATAGGAGAAGAAAAATTTAATTATATAAAAGATAAAAAAATAATTGTGTTTGGATGTGGAGGAGTAGGCTCATATGTAATTGAAGCTCTTGCAAGAGCTGGAATAGAAAATATAGATATTGTAGATAAGGATATTATAGATGTGACAAATATAAATAGACAAATTATTGCAACTCTTAATACAATCGGAAAAAATAAAGTAGATGTAGAGAAGGAAAGAATATTGTCTATTAATCCAAATGCTAAAGTTAATACTTTTAAAATGAATTTTACAAAAGAAAAATCAAACTTAATAAATTTTAATTCATATGATTATGTTGTTGATGCTGTGGATGATATTAAAGCAAAAATAGAAATAATAGTAAAAGCTAAAGAGGCAAACACTAAAGTAATAAGCTCAATGGGAACAGGTAATAAGCTTAATCCATTTGCATTTAAAATATGTGATATTTCAAAAACTTCGGTATGTCCACTTGCAAAAATTATAAGGAAAGAATTAAAAAAGCTAGATGTAAGAAATGTCAAAGTACTTTATTCTACTGAAGAACCATTACCTGTAAAAAGAGTAGAGGAAAAGATAGTACAAGGAAGTATATCTTTTGTACCATCTGTTGCTGGTCTTATGATATCGTCTGAGGTAATAAATGATTTGCTAAATAGCTTCTAGTTTATTAAACATATTTTTTATGCTAGATATAAAATAATCTAAAGGAGTCTTTTTTAAAATGTCTTGTGAAAGATAGAAATCTTTAGAATATAAAACTTCATCATCAACACTTACTTTATACGTTCCAATGTATGTTCCTGCATACATTGGAGCTTCTATTTTGTCTAGAAAATTTTGAGAAACATAAATTTTATCATATTCTTCTTGAGTTAAAGCTTCCTTTTTATTTTCACTATAAGAGAAAATATATCTTTCGTCTTTTCCTTTAATTATAGGTATATTTATATATACATTTAAAAAGTTAGAAATATCGAATAATTTATATTTACTAAAAGTATCTTCTAAAATTGTTTTAGTGTCATTAAAACGTGTTTGAGATGTATCACTTCCTAGCACTACACCAATAAGGTTTAGTTCATCTTGTGTAGCTGAGGCTATTAAACATCTATTTGCTCCATTGGTAAATCCTGTTTTAACACCAGTAGCTTTATCGTATGTTCTAAGAAGAGCATTTGTATTAGTAAGATGTTTATTAAATGAACCAAAATTTACATCTTTTTCATTAGTTGAAACAATTTCTGCAATCTTTGGATAAGATAGTGCATATTTTGCAAGTATAGCAAGAGAATAAGCACTAGAATAGTGTTCATCATTATCTAGACCATGTGGATTTGCAAAATGAGTATCTTCAAGTCCTAATTCTGTAGCTTTAGCATTCATTAAGTTTGCAAAGTTTTCTATATTTCCTCCTATATGATATGCTACTGCCATAGCACAATCATTACCAGACGGAAGTAACATTCCATAAAGTAAGCTTTCTGCACTTACCGTGTCATTTGGTTTTAGTCCTACTTCAGAGCCACCAATATAACATGCTTCTTTTGCTATTTTAATTTGTTCATCTAGTTTACAGTTTTCTATTAAGAGTATAGATGTCATAACTTTAGTTAAAGATGCCATTTTTCTTTTTTCTTTTGAATTTTTATCATATAATACTCTACCTGTATCCTCACATATTACTACAGCACTTGGAGAAGATATTTCTGTAGCAAAAATATTTGAAAACATATTAAAGACGACTATAAGAATAAAAAATAATATAATTTTTCTTTTCATAATAAAATAACCTCATAACAATATATTAATTTAAAAATAGAAATATACACTATAGTATATAAATTAGTTTATGTATGATATAATAATTATGGATGCAGGGGTGAAATTTATGAGTATTGAAAGTGAATTATTTAAAAAAGCAAGTGTAAATTTTAATAAATTAGAAAAATATGGCTTCTTAAAAGAAAATGATGAATATAAATATTCTAAGATTTTTATGAATGATAAATTTAGAGCAGATATTAGTGTAGATAAATTAGGCAATATTAATGGAAAAGTATATGATTTAGAAATGGAAGAGGAATATACAAATTTTAGAATTGAAAATGTATTAGGAGAATTTATAAATACTGTAAAAAATGAATATATGAAAATTTTGAAAGATATAAAAAATAAATGCTTTGAAAATAAGTATTTTGTTTTTGAACAATCAAATAGAATAGCAGAGTTAATAAAAAATTGATATGAAGTATTACCTGAATTTTTATGGGACAAGTTTCCAGATTATGCAGTCTTTAGAAATTCTAGAAGTGGTAAATGGTTTGGAATAATTATGAGTATTAATAAAGAAAAAATAATTTCTAATGAGTCCTTAAATATTGAAATATTAAATGTAAAACTTGATGATAAAGTAGAAAAATATTTAAATAAAAAAAATATCTATCCTGCATATCACTTAAGTAAAAAGAATTGGATAACTATAATTTTAGATGATAGTTTGACAGATGAAGAAATAATGAATCTTATAGATATTAGTTATCAAAATTCTAATATTCAAGGAGAATGGATTGTCCCAGCTAATCCTAATTATTTTGATTTAATAGAATCTTTTAATAATAGTAGTGTTGTTGATTGGAAACAGTCAAATAACATATTAAAAGGAGATATAGTATATTTGTATGTTGCCAGACCATATTCTGCAATACTATATAAGTGTGAAGCAATAGAGACAGATATACCTTATGAATATAAAGATAAAAATGTTTCTATGAAAAAAATAATGAAATTAAAACTTTTGAAAAAATATGATAAAGATAAATTTACTCTAAAAAAATTAAATGAATATGGTATAAAATCAATAAGAGGACCACGAGGTGTTTCTAGTAGATTAAGAGAGGATTTAAATAAATGTTAGGGTGAAAATATGAAAGAGCAATTTAAAATAAAGAATAAAATTATTAATATATATTTTAACAACAGTAATCTAAAGGAATTACCAGTAGTAATATTAAATAATTATAGTGATAATGCTGAAGAAGTATATAATAAATGTAATGATATAAATTGTAATGAATTTATATTAGTTTCAATATCTAATTTAGATTGGAATAATGATATGTCTCCTTGGTATACAGAAAATATAAATAATTATGATTCTAATTTTTTGGGAAAAGCAGATGAGTATATAGATTTATTAGTAAATGACATTATGCAATATGTAAGTAATTTTATTATAAATAAATTGAATAAAAATATAAAATATTATACGATAGCTGGATATTCTCTAGCTGGATTATTCTCTGTTTATATAGCATATAAAACAGATTTATTTAAAAGAATAGTATCAGCTTCAGGTTCTTTTTGGTATCCAGATTTTTTAGAATTTGTTAAGGAAAATAATATAAGTTCTAATATTGAAAAAATATACTTTTCTCTTGGAAATAGAGAAAGTAAAGTTAAAAATAAAATATTATCAGAAGTTGAAAACAATACAAAAGAGTTAGAAAAAATATATAAAGATAAAGGCATAAATACTGTTTATATCGAAAATGATGGAAATCATTTTCAAGAAGTATCGTTAAGAATAGCTAAAGGAATTAAATGGGTGTTATATTGATATATTTATATTGATATATTTTTTTCTTTAATATATAATTTAATAAATGAGGTGGTATTCTTGAAAAAGAAAGATAATATTTTATTTAAATATTTAGAAGCTATACTGGGATGTGTGCTATTAGTTATATCTATATATTGGTGTATATATGGAAATATATTTTTTAAAATGCTACCTATTGCTTGTATAGTTGGAATTTTAGGACAAGTAGTATTTAATAGAAAGTTTATGACTACAATATTTACATTTATTATATCTATAGTATTGCTACAGATAAAAATACCATCACAATTATTATATAATTTATTTATTTCCATACAAATAACAGTTTGCTGTTTATTCGGAGAAATATGTGGATATTATATTAGAAAACTATATTATTTAATTAAGAAAAAAAGAAAAAATAATAATAAATTGAAAATAAGATATTTATTAATAGTTATAATATCATTATTTATTTCAGTGGTAATAAATAGCTTCTTTAATGGAAATTATATTTCATATTTTTATGCTAAAAAAAGCCTTGTTAAATATTTTTCTAATGAATATTCATCTAGTAGTAGATTTAAGGTATTTTTAACAGAGTATAATTATGGAATAAATCCAAGCTTTATTTTTTATACAAATGATACTATAAATAATAACAATATAGGATATTTTGTCGTTTTTCTAAAAGAAAAAGATAATGTTCAAGATGAATATAAGCAAAAAATATTAGATAAAATATCTGATGATCTTAGTGCAAATCTAGATCATATAGAGTCTTCAAATATAGATGTTGAAATTTCGTATGATGATACACATACACTAACAATTAATTTTTATAAAAATGTAGATGATGTCAACAAAATAAGTGTAGAAGAATATGCTAAAGAAATATCTGAATATATGGAAGAAGCTTTAAAAATTGAAGATTTTAACCTAATTGAACAGATAAAGGTTGTTTTAGAGTCAAATAGTAATGCAAAAGATAGTGTAAGTTCATATATATATATGAGTGGATATAAGGATATGCTTAAAAATGGACAAGAAGAGCCATATGAATATATAGTAAGAGCTTTAAATGTAGAATATTTTGAATAGGGAGGATAAAATGTCTCAAGATAATTTAAAAAGGAGAAATCTCTCTGTCTTTACATACTCTTTTATATTTATATGTGTTGTTCTAGTAACAATACTTTTTGTAAAGGAGCTTAATATATCTTCAGATTTTGAAGATATACTTTATCAAAAAAACATAGAAGATACAGTAGAGCAAGAAAATAAATATTATATAAACAAAATTAAAGATGAATATGGAATAAATATAGTGTATGGAAATGATGAAAAAAGCTTTATAAATTCAATAAATGCACAGCCTCAATATGATATTAATATAGTTAATAATAATATAAAGATTATATATGATGCTTTAAAAAAATATCCGTATAATATTTTTAAAATGTATAAAGATAAAAAATATGGTTTGTATATAATTTTGTTAGACAAGTTTAATGATAATAATATTGCACTTGCTTCAAAAAATACTTTAAATCAATATAGAATATATTTAAGTAATAATGAAGATTTTGAAAGATCATTTCATCATGAGTTTTTTCATGTATTAGAATACTACATGGCAGATCAAACAGATTATCTATACTATTCTTGGAATTCATATAATCCATATGGTTTTAACTATGAATCTAATATAAATAAGCTAACAGATGAATTTGTATATGATAAACATTTATCAGATAGTGAAAATGTTAATTCATATTTTTTAACCAAATATTCAAAGGTTTCTGAAAAAGAGGATAGAGCAGAAATGTTTGCTGAACTTATGATTTTAGACAAAAAAGAAAAGTTTTTAGAAAATGGTAGTAGAATAAAAGAGAAAATAAGGTATTTAATGAGTGAAATATATGAGAATATTACAGTATATGATTTTTATTTTTCTTCCTATTTAGAATAAGTTAGGCATAAGTTGTCTAACTTTTTATATTATTATTTTACTTTACATATAATTACATCCATGGTATAATTATTAAGCAAGAAAAGGAGCGTAAAATATGAAAAAAATTAAGTTTTTATTCATATCTGCAGTTATACTTTTAGTTTTTAATTTTGTAACTATAAATTTATATGCTCAAGAAGAGAATGAACAGATTGTTCAAGATGAAGAAGATGAATTAAAGCAAAAAGAAGATATTGTAAAGCTTATTGATGAATATTTATCTGAGATAGAGAGTAAATTAAATGATATTGATTTGAAAATAGAAAATTCAAAAAAGCAGAAAGAGTTCGACTATTATCCAGCAATTAGACTTAACATTGATACGCCACTTTTTGGAATGTCATCGTTAGTTGAAAATAAGCTTAAAGTAAAAAAAGATATATCAACTTCTGATGTAGCAAATGGATATTCTATAAGAGACATAGTTGAGAAAAATATAATAAGATTACCAGATTCATTACTAGGTTCAATAGTTGTTTCAACAAAGGAGTATGAAATTTCTAGTGATATGACATTGGCACAATTAAAACTCACATTAGTAAAATGTATACAATATTTATCACAAGTAGAAAGTGCTAATGAATTTGTAGATAATCAAATAAATAAAATATTTAGAAATTATATTGATGAAAATAAACAGTCTAGCATTAAAGACATAAAAGATAGAAATAGTAAGATGGAAAATTACTTAGAGGAGATATCTAGAAAAATTACTATATTATCTTTGCTTGGAAACGATATAACAAGCTTTAGTCAAAGTTATTTTACATTAAGTGATAAATTATATAATATCGATAAGAGCTCAAGAAACACATTAATATTAGATGATGAATTAACGGAACTTGTAAAAACATCTTTAACTAATGAGTCAGAAATATTGGATTTACAAAATTCTGTTAATAAAGCTTATGAAGAAGCTTTAAAAAATGTAGATTATGGTATTCTTTTAGGAAATATTAAAAAGGAATATGAGAGTAGAACAAATAGAATGGATGAATATATTGAGGCCTCTATAACACAAACTAAGGAAATTGAAAATGATAAAGAAGAGATAAAGACTACTGTAAATTATGATGTTACTTCAAGAGCAACTTTAGAATATATGCAGTTAGAGTTAAATGATATAAACGCTCAAATAGATGAGTATAACAAGCAGCAAGAAGAAATAAAACAACAACAAGAGGATACAGAAAATCAACAGAATACTTCAGAAAACGACGATCAAACACAACAAGATACTGCTGTAAAAGAAGAACAGAACAAAAGTGAAAGTGAAATTGTAGAAGAAAATAGACAAAAAATAGATACATTATATAAAAAATATGAAGAATTTTTATCAAGAGAAAACAATTTCTATATTAATAATATAAATATGCTACTTAAAGATAGTAATGATAAAGTTTCATCTATTATAGTAGAAATAGATTCTGGAATAGAAGTAAAAAATGATATTTTTGAATATACTAAATATGTATATATAGATTTACCTAATAATTTAACAAAATATATAAATGAAAATAGTATGAATTCAATAATGGAATTGAATAATTTAATAAATCTACTAGTTAATCAATTAAAAGATTTATCTAGTAAGAATACTAATATAACAAAGATGTATGATGATATGATTACAGAGATTTTAAAAAGTTAATAGGAGTAATAATGAAGAAGCAATATGTAAATAAAAGTAATATATCAATAAAAAATAGAGAAATAAACTATAAATATGATATTATAGAAAAAATTGAGTGTGGAATAGAGCTTAAAGGTACAGAAGTAAAATCTATTCGTAATGGTATGTGCAACTTAAAAGATAGTTTTGCTTTTGTAAAAGATGGAGAAGTAATACTTAAAAATATGCATATTAGTCCATATGAACATGGTAATATAAATAATGTAAATCCTATAAGAGATAGAAGAATTTTAATACATAAAAAGGAAATACTAAAACTATTAAATTATATAAAACAAGGAGGATATACTTTGGTTCCATCTTCCTTATATAGTAAAGGAAGATGGTTTAAAGTAGAATTATGTGTTTGTAAGGGAAAAAAATTATACGATAAAAGGCAGTCATTAAAGGAAAAAGAAGCAAAAAAGCAGATTAATGAATTTAAAAATTAGTAGTGAAATATACTACTAATTTTTTATTTTCTAGTTATTATTGACTTGTTATTGTTACTATATGAGTACATTTTGATGGTATTAATATAGATGTTTCTACTTCTTTTAGAATATTTCGGATAATTACACAATTTCCATTTTGTATAATAACACTAAATGTAGTATCTGACACACTTATAACATTTAAAAAATAATTATTTTGCAGTTCAATTGATATATCAGTTGAAGTAAAACTTTGAGTTTTTTCAACAGAATTTTTATAGCAATTAGTACAATATGTATCTGTTATATTTAAAGTTATATTCATATTAATCACCCTACTATGTCTGGACATGGACAGTTATTTTTAACGGCACCTATTAATAAAATATATGTACCATTAAATAATGGTAAGTCAAATGTTTTAAAAGTATCTTTGGGAATATTGAATTTTACAGGCTCAAGCAATGCAAAATTAGATATTTGTATTGTTACACTATTTTTATTTTTAGAGAGAATGGTTAGAATATATCCAAAAGATAAATTAATTTGTGCGTTATCCTTTATATTAGTACATACATTATCTACGGTAACTGAAATACCATTTTGACATTTTTTTTGTCTTATAGCTATATCATAGCAAAACCTATCCATATGCTCACCTCAATTAATATATTATATGATTTTCTGTTATAAAAGTGAAAAAAAGAAAGTATTAATACTTTCTTTTTTAAATAGTTCTAAGTTTTAATTGCTTTTTGTCATCTTTTATATGAATTATTCTTAATGGAATTTTTTCTCCTATTACATAATCTTTATTTATATTTTCTTCTGTAATATCAAAAATTCCTGAGTAATTTGGGTTTTGTGTAACTTCTACAAAGTATCCCGAATTATCATCTAATTTTTTTGTTATTTTACATAATACTTTCTTTCCATTTCTTATATTTAATGTTATATAGTTATAAAATTTAAGTCTAGATAATTCGAAATAATTCCCTCTTTTTTTTGTTATTACACATCTTATTTTGTCACCTATTTTAAATAAATCAAGAGGTTTTTCTATTTTTGCCGTTGTTAGTTCACTTAAGTACATAATCCCACTTAATTCTTCATCAAATTCTAAATAAAGAGCTTTATCTGATGAAGAAACAATAGTTGCCGTTACTACATCACCTTTATTATATTTTTCTGCTTCTTTTGCCATAAATTTGGATCTAGATAAGATATATCCATCCTTTTTAGAAAAACTTTCAACTGTACATTTTATTGTTGATCCTATTAGACTAAATATGTAGCCTGTATTTTGTTTGTTTTGATATATTGATATATCTTCTGGCCTAATTATGGCCTTTTGTTCTTCTACTTGTGCTACAACTGTATTATCTTTATAGTTATAACCTAAAATTGTTGCAGTCACTTCCTTTTCTTTTGTAAGAAGCCATATTCTTCTTACTAACTTCATTTTTTACCTCCATCTCTGCAATATAGTTAATTGCAGTACTATATTTTTAATAGCTACTATATTATACCATAAATCGACTTAAAAAGCAATATGTAACATTAACAGTAAACATAAAAACAAAAAAATGATTCAAGATTGTTTTTTTATAGCTTTTTTGATATAATTAATATGTGGAGGAAAAAAATATGTTTAAAGCAGGATATATAACAGTTGTTGGAAAGCCGAATGCTGGAAAATCTACATTAGTAAATAAATTGGTGGGATTTAAAGTAGCTATTACAACTCCTAAACCGCAAACTACTAGATTTAATATAAAAGGAATAATTACAAATGAAAATTCACAGATGATTTTAATTGATACACCGGGTGTTCATATCCCAAAAGATAAAATGGGAGAGTACATGATGAAAAATGTTGAGAGTGCAATAAAATCTGTCGATGTAATAATATATATGGTAGATGCTACAAGACCTACTATAGATAAGGCAAATGAAACAATAATGAAAAATATTATTGATGCAAATAATAATATTATATTATGTATAAATAAAATAGATAAAATTGAAAAAGGAAAAATTTTAAAAATAATAACTATATATAATGATTATTTTAAATCTATTGGAGGAGAATTTAAGGATATAATTCCAATATCTGTATATAAAGAAGATGGATTAGATATTTTAAAAGAAAGTATTGAAAAGTATTTACCAGAAAGTATGCCAATATATTCAGAAGACGATATTACAGATATAACTGAAAGGGAATTAATAGAAGAGATAATACGCGAAAAAGCGCTTAATAATTTGGATGAAGAAGTACCACATGGTATAAAAGTTGAAGTCGAAAGGTTTAAAAAAAGAAAAAACAGACAAAAACAAAGTGTCTATGATATAGACGTAAATATAATATGTGAAAAGAATTCTCATAAAGGTATTATAATAGGAAAAGATGGTGTAATGCTTAAAAAAATTGGATCTCAAGCTAGAATTGATATAGAAAGTTTATTACAAGATAAGGTAAATTTAAAAATTTGGGTAAAAGTAAGACCAGATTGGCAGGATAATGATAGTTATTTAAATAATATTAAATCAAAAATTTAATGTATCTAATAAGATTATATACATATAATAAAAATAAGAGGTGATTGATATGTATGAAAATTTTGCTTGGGAGCAATTTTTAATTACTGGAAATTTAGAAACTTTTATTGAGTATAAAAAGTTGATGGCATTAGCTGAAAATAATATATATGAAAAGAAGGATGGAGTAGTTAATGAAGCTTATCAAAGTAAAGGGGATAGTGATACGAGAAGTAGCTTATAAAGATAATGATAAGATAATAACAATACTTACAGATACTATTGGAAAAGTATCTGCTATAGCAAAGGGAGCAAAAAAAAATAATAGTCAATTTTTGGCTAGTTCGCAATATTTGGTATATAGTGAGTTCATTTTGTATCAAAATACAGGGTATTATTATTTAAATTCTACTTCTGTTATAAATACATTTTACAATCTTAGAATTAATTTTGATAAATTACAGATTATTTTTAACATGACGAAGCTTTTAAATTCAGTAACAGACGAAAATCAAGATTGTGAAAAAATTTTAAAATTATTTTTAAATACGATTTATGTACTAGATAAATATAATAAAAATTATAAGCTTGTAGTAAATGCTTTTAAAATAAAATTGTTTACTTATTTAGGTTTTGCTCCAAGAGAGGACAAGTGTTCAAATTGTTCTAAATCATTACTTAATAATAGTGATGAGTATGTATACTATGATTATATAGGTAATACTTTTTTGTGTGAAGAGTGTAAAAATACGGTTGATTCAAAAAGAAGAATTCAAATAAACAAGGCAACATATAATGCAATAATATTTGTTATAAGATCAGATTTAAAAAAAATATTTTCTTTTGAACTTAAAGATTATATGGACTTTGAGACTTTTGGACAAGTATTTGCTGATTCTATGATGTCTGGATTATAGGGGGAAAAGATGAAAAATAAAGCTGTTACAATTGTTTGTTGCATATTAATTATTTTAGCAATTATATGTTTTGGATATATATTTTTAAATTCAAATAAAAAAGTGGAAGAAAATACTAATGTTAATAATGAACAAGAAGAAGAGGAGAATACAGAAGTAGTTCAAAGAGAAGAGAGAGCTAAAAATGTTGTTGTAAATAGTAGAATTGGTAATCAATTAACAGAACATATAAATTATTCTAATATATATTCAGATAGAATAGTAAATGAATTAGATGAAAATGGATTAAGTGATAAGGCAAAGTTACTTATTGCTTTGGATAAATTATATAGAAAAGCTGATTATCAAAATCTTATGAGCTATCCAGAAGATTATAGTGCTACATATATTACAGGAGAAAATATGCAAAAAATACTTGATGATACTTTTTATAATTCTAATACAAATTATATGAGTATAGAAGAAAGTTTAGAGTATGATAGTGTAAACAATATATTTACATTAGTGCATATAGGTTATGAAGGAGCTTCATTTAATTATACTCTTGAAATACCATATCAAATTTTGCAATATTCTGATAGAATAGAGCTTCAAGCATATAGAATATACATAACAAAGAATGTACAAATGCAAGAAATAACATCAAATATCACAAATAATTTGTATTATGATAAAGCAAAATCAGTACTTGCACTTACTTTAAACGATGAAAAACTCGGAATGGAAAGTGGACAGATAGAATATATAAGAGAGTTAATAGAAAATGGAACAATAGATGAAAGTATACTTGAGAGTGTACAGTATATATTTAAAAATAATAATGATATATATAAGTTAGATAGTTTTAAGAAAATATAAAAAGTGTCCTAGAATTTTTTTCTAGAACACTTTTATTTTTACTCTACAGTAACAGATTTTGCTAAATTTCTAGGCTTGTCAATATCACATTTTCTAAGTTTTGCTGTTTCATATGCAACAAGTTGTAAAGCAGCAACAACAAGAATTGCTTGTGTAAATTCGGTTGCAGTAGGAACAATAACAACTTTATCTGCAAATTCATCGAAATTATAATCTTGATGAGCAGACGTTGTTATAAATATTGAAAAAGCACCTCTTGCTTTAGTTTCTTTTACATTACTTACTGTTTTTTCAAATAGTTCTTCATTTGTTGCGATTGCAATAACAGGAGTATCATTTTCTATTAGAGAAATTGTGCCATGTTTTAGCTCACCTGCGCTATAAGATTCAGAATGCATGTAAGATATTTCTTTTAATTTTAAAGAACCTTCCATACAAATAGAAGAGTCAATTCCTCTACCAATAAAGAATAGGTCTTCATGATTGTAAATAGATTTTGCTATTTCTAAATATTCTTCTCTGTTTTTAAGTACTTTATTTAATTTTTCTTTTATATTAAGTAAATCATTTTTTAATTCTTGTTCTGTTTCTTTATCTAAAAGACCATTTTGTTTCATCGCATTTATTGCTAATGTAGAAAGAATAGCAACTTGTGAAGTATAACCTTTTGTAGTTGCAACTGCGATTTCAGGTCCTGCATATGTATATATGCATTTATCTACTTCTCTCGAAATAGTAGAACCTACTGCATTAACTATTCCTACAACATATGCACCCTTTTCTTTGGCAAGTCTTAAAGCTGCAATTGTATCTGCTGTTTCTCCTGATTGAGATACTACTATTAATAATGTTGAAGGTGTAATAAGCTCTTCAGCATATCTATATTCTGATGCAATTTCTACCATTACTGGAATTTTTGCATAAGTTTGTAGTAAATATTTTCCAACAAGTGAAGCATGCATAGCACTTCCACAAGCAACAATATGTATTTTATCAAATTTAGTAAAATCTATATCATTATATGAACAGTCATCATAATATCTGTTATATATGTTTTGGATAACATCAGGTTGTTCAAATATTTCTTTTAGCATAAAATGATCATATCCATTTTTTTGATATTGAGCTGCATCCCAAGTAGCTGTTTTTATTTCTTTTTGAACAATCTGCAATTTAGTATTGTAAAAAGTAACTACATCTTTATTTATTTTTACAAATTCACCCTCATCAATTAAAGAATATTGTTTTGTATAATTTAAAATTGCTGAAACATCTGAAGCAGCGAAATTTCCTTCATGAGAATATCCAATAACTAAAGGACTATCTTTTCTTGTAGCATAGATAGTTTGCAGTTCATCATCAAAGATAATGTTAAAAGCATAAGAGCCTCTAAATTGCTTACAAGCTTGAATAATAGCTTGTAATTTATCTTTAGTTTGCTTGTAGCAATAATCTATATATGCTGTAGCAACTTCAGTATCTGTTTGAGTTTGAAATTCATATCCTTTAGATATAAGTTCTTCTTTTAGTTGAGAATAGTTTTCTATAATACCATTATGCACTAAAGTTACACAGCCTACTCTATGAGGATGAGCATTCATTTCACTTGGTTCTCCATGTGTTGCCCACCTAGTATGTGCTATTGCACAACAAGATTTAATATCTTGTTTAGATAGTTTTTCCTCCAAGTTTGCTATTTTTCCTTTAGATTTAATTATATTAACTTTATCTGTTGTAAAAGCAATTCCAGAAGAATCATATCCTCTGTACTCTAAATTTTTTAATCCGCTAATAGTTACATTTACTGCATTATCTTTTTTTGTAGTGTATCCAATTATTCCACACATATAATTACCTCCTAAATATTTATAATTTTTTCAATGTACAATTTATAATTTGGAGCTAATATAGTTTTGTTACAAGTTAAGATTTTGCTTTTTACTATATCATAACGATATCCAATTACCGTGATAGCATCCGCTGATTTTCGACAACTATCATCCTCGTCAACATAAATTTATGTCCATGCGCTAAGAGTAATAATCTTTAAAAATTCACCTCCAATCAAAAATTACACTTTGACCTATTATATTATATAGAAATATGTTTGTCAAATTACAATTATTAAAATATTCTAAAAAGTACTTTGGTTATGTAAAATTTATATTTAAATTGAATTAAAAATTAAATTATGTGAAAATTTTGTAAAAAGAACATATAAGTATATAAAATTAAGTTAAATACTTTGACAAAGTATATGTTTATGATATAATTTTATATATATTGACGATTATTGTCATAAGGGGGAGAAATGAAAACTAAAAAATTAGGTATTAAGTTATTTATATCTATAGTTATTATGTGTATTGTAACTTCAATAATTAATTTTGATAGTATAAAAGCAGCTATATATACAGATTTACCAGTATCATATATTGATGATAATTTTCCAGATTCATATATGCCATATATAAATGCTTTAAAAAAGGCGCATCCAAACTGGGTTTTTAAAGCTGTACATACAGGACTTGATTGGAATGTGGCGCTTTCACACGAGACATATGAGGTGAATGATGGAATAAGTTTGGTTGAGGATATATATGGCGCTGAATGGAAAAGAGATGGACAAAATTACTATAAAGATGGAAACTATGTAACAGCTTCGAAACAAGCAGTAGCATATGTTATGGATCCTAGAAATTTTTTATGTGATAGTGGAATTTTTCAATTTGAAGCTTTAAGATATGTGGACGGTGTTCAAACTGTTGAAGCAGTAAATGGAGTACTTGCTCCTACACCAATGGGAGGAGAGTATAAAAGTAGATATAAATCATATGGTACGTGGTATGATTTGGGTACTACTTATGCAGAGTTAATACATTCTATATCTGCTAGAGTTGGAATAAATCCTGTACATATTGCTTCAAGAATTCGTCAAGAAAATAGTGGTAATATTATAAATAATAGCTTAATAAATGGAGATTATGGTGTATATAATTTCTTTAACATAGGAGCATATGATTCATCTTCAGGTTCTGCTTTATCTAATGGTGTACAATATGCAAGAAATAACGGATGGACAAGTGTCTCATCTGCACTTGAAGGTGGTATAAGGTATATTTATGATAAATATGTAAAATGGGGACAAAATACTATTTATTTTGAACGTTTTGATGTAAATAATCCTGGTACTGCACAGTGGTTACTTGGTACAGGATATATGACAAATATATTTGGAGCAAAAAATGAAGCAAGCATTACATATAATGCGTATGAGAGCACTGGAATGCTAAATAACGCTTTTGAATTTGATATACCAGTTTATGAAAATATGCCAGAAGAACCAGCTAATATGCCAGTTCCTAGTGATGTAACATTTACACCAGATAATACATTAGTATATTTAGATGATCCATCAGATTCTGGAGCTGTTGATGAATTTTGGATTAGATCTGGTCCTGATACTTTAGCAACATTAATGGAGAAAATATATGAGACAAGAGATGGACAAGAAAATAGAACTAAATTTACAAGAATAGGAATAGGTAACAATACTTTATATGACAAGATACAATATGAAGATGGAAGAATAGGATATGTACTTAAAAAATGGATATATGAATATCAATATACAAAAGTTGAATCAGTAAGTTTAAATACAACATATTCAAAACTTAATGTGGGAGATACATTAAAATTAGAAGCAACTATAAATCCAAGTAATGCAACAGATAAGAGCGTAACATGGGAATCTTCAAATGATGGTGTGGCAACTGTGGATAGTTCAGGTAATGTTAGAGCAGTAGGAGAGGGAAATGTAACAATAACTGTAAAAACAAATGATCAGTCTAAAAGTGCAACATGTAGTATAGATGTTGTACAAAATAGAGTATCATCTATTTCTCTAGAAAGAGATGAATATACTTTAAATGTTGGTCAAAGCATGCATATTAATCCAATAATACTTCCTAGTACAGCTCAAAATAAAGAATATAGTATACAAGTAGAAGATTCAAGTGTTGTAAGAGTTGATGGAAAAAATATTATAGGTGTGTCTGAAGGTGCAACAATTGCTACATTTATTACAGATGATGGAGGATATAAAGCAACTGCTAAAATAACTGTAAATGATGATAGTAGTATAGAAGATATAGTATTAGACTCGTCACTTAAGCTTGAAAGTAATATTTTATCTAAAATTGATATAAATAATAATACTGTTAAAAATATCAAGGATAAAATAACAACAAATTATGATATAAAATTTGTTGATATAGAAGATAATGAATTGAAAGATGAAGATCGTGTTGGAACAGGAACAAAGGTACAGTTTTTTAAAAATGGAGAAAAGATAAATGAGTATACAATAATAATTTATGGTGACGTAGATGGTTCAGGTATAATAAATGCAAGAGATTTACTTATGCTTCAAAGATATATTTTGAGAAAAATTGATCTTTTACCAATTCAAATAAGATCATCAGTTATAGATAAGCAAAATGATGAACCAAAAGCAGTAGATTTACTAAAGATACAAAGACATATATTAGGATTATATGTTATAGAACAATAGGGGGATAAAAAATGAAAAAACTAAGGAAAATATTTACTATAGCTGTATTTATGCTCTTGACACTTACTTTGAATATTAAAGCTGCAAGTATTAGTGGAAATACAGATGTATATGTAGGAGATACTGTTACACTTACTTTTGATTTTGGTGTAAATGTTGCAGCATATGACTCAATAAATATTTCATATGATACTAGTATATTAGAATATGTATCAGGAGATAGTTTGAATGAGACTGTTTGGTGGGATGAATCACAAGGATCTCAAGGAATAAGAGAAAAAAAATATGTATTCAGAGCTATTTCACAAGGTTCAACAAAGGTAATAGCAAATATTAGTGGAGCTGTTGATGCAGGGGAGGAAATGGAAGTACTTGGAACAATTGGTGCTGAAAAGCTT
The DNA here is from genome assembly GCA_944388585.1 of uncultured Clostridia bacterium. Lineage (GTDB taxonomy): Bacteria > Bacillota > Clostridia > TANB77 > CAG-465 > CAG-465. Next base: position 58,680 of record CALXJI010000002.1, on the reverse strand, counting down.
GTAAATGTTTCTATAAAAAAAGATGAGCCACAGCCAGATAATAATCAAAACACAGGAAATACAAATGTGGCAAATCCATCATCTCCTACGGCAAATGGTAATAATTATTTAAAATATTTACAAATTAGCGAAGAAGGATTAACTCCTAATTTTACAAAAAATATTACAGATTACTCTTTGGCAGTTGGTGAAAATGTAAATTCTATAGAAGTTTTAGCAAGACCAGAAGATCCTAATGCTACTGTTGAGATAACAGGAAATGATAATATAGTAGACGGTGAAAATTATATTAATATAAAAGTAACTGCAGAAAATGGATATTATAGAATTTATACAATAACAGTTACAAAGACTAATAATAAAGAGACATCTAACGCATACTTACAAGATTTAATAGTAGAAAACTACGAGTTAGATAAAGCATTTCAATCTGAAATATTAGAATATGATATAGGCGAAATTCTATCTACTGTAAATAAACTTAATGTAATTGCAAGTGCAAAAGATGGTAATGCTAAAATAGAAATTATAGGAGCAGATAATTTAGTAGATGATGGACAAGGAGAAGTAACTATCAAAGTTACAGCTCCTGATGGAACTACAACTAAAGAATATAAAATAAAATATACAGTTAAGCAGGCCACAGCAGATGAGATATTAGATAAGCAAATACAAGATCATTTAAAAGAGATACAAGATAGTAAAACTAAAAAAGAAATTGTGTTATCATATTTAAAATATATATGGTCTGCAATAAAGAAAAATTATTTATTAATACTTATGTATTTATTAATTTTAATTGAATTTATACAAATTATTGTATTAAGAAGAAAGCTAAAAAAAGCAAACTCAGGTGATGATGATAATAATCCACCATCACAAAAAGATATTTTAAAAATTGATGTTGAAGATAAAAAAGAAGAACTACCAAGGCAAGAAAATTTAGATCCACCACAAATAAATAATATGGTAGAAGGAAAATTTATAGAACCTCAGATTTCTAAAAATGAAGAGGTAAAATTTGAAAGAAAAGGTAGTTTAGAAAAAAGTTCATCCAAAGCGGATGGAATAAAGCTTGTTGATTTAGATAAGGATGAAGGACCGCAAGATGAATTGACTTTTAATATATTTGATAATTTAACAGATGAAGATATTAAAAAAATGCTTGAAGAACAAATTGACAATGGAAATTGTGATAAAGAATAGCTTAAAATAAGCTATTCTTTTTATGATTTAAATAAAAGAAGATATTATAGAATGTATTTTTTATTAAAGCTTAGTAGCTATGTGTATCTATGAAAATACAATTAAACAAAACTAAAGAGATTTTAATTAATTTAAATACATATAAAAAATATATTACAAGTATTAAGTAAATTTTATCGTAAATAATAATGATATAAGCTGAGTGAAATTAGGTTTAAATTAATAAATAAAGTTAGGTAAAAACTAGAGTGTTAATGGATTTGTAGCTGTTTTGTAATATATATGAAACATTAAAGATATGTATTGGCTTTTGTATGGGAAAATGCTGAAAAATATTTAGAAATATTATAGAATAATATTGAGGTGTGGTATGAACAGAAATAAGAAGATAAAAATTATAATAATAATTATGTTTCTTTTGATTATAAATATAAATAGAGTAAATGCAACGGATGAATTACCAGATGATGCTGCCAAAATTTCATCTGCTGTAGTTACTCAGACAAAAACAGGAACAGGTCCTTTTGATGATAATAATGATCCGGGAAATGATTCAAGTGAAGACAATGATGTGGTTCGTTCATTTGATCAGGTAACATGGACAATAGAAAATACTTTATCAATAAACGGAGATGGTGCTGATAGTTATACTGGAGGAAAGATATTTTTTGAGGCAACTTTACCTAGCGTATTTACTTCAGAGACTGTAAAGTGGGATTTAGATTCTATGGCATGGATTGAAGATGCAAAAGTATCTAATGATGGACTAACCCTTACAGGTTTTTACCAGATGGGAGTAGATAACATTACTATACCAGGAAAGCAAACTTTAGTTTTTGTAGCTAGTATACTTGGTGCAAAAAATGGAATAGAGTTTTCTCCAACAATAAAATTATGGTTAAATGGAAATAGTGAAGATGAAATTCAAACTGTAGTTCCAGAAAAAACAACTATAAGTGCTGCACCTAAGTATAACGTAAAGATTTCTCAAAATTCTAATATGAAAACCAAAGTAACAGTAGATTATGGCTTAGGTGATACACAAGGAAGAATGTATGGCTTTGGTATTTTACTTCAATTATATAATGATAATTCAGATAAAGGACTAAAGGGAATAGAGTATCCAGAGGGAGATATTACTTTTGATATAGATTTAAAACTCGAAAGAACTCTATTTGGAAGTACACAAAGAGAAAATATAACATCTCTATGCACACCAGTATTATGGAACTATAAAGTAAATAAAGTAACAAATGATGGAAATATACCAGGTAGAACTATGTATTTTGGAAATAATTATAATAGGTATAGTAGTAATATGCCGTTAGGAATTTTACATAGTGAAAGAAGATATAGCGTATATGATTCTGGAAATATAGAAATAGTTCAAACTGGAAGTAAGCTCCAAGTTACAATTTCAGATTATAAATTTGATGGCACTTTTCCTATTTGGAATTATGGATATGGTGCTTTAGGGACTTCTATTATATATAAAGATAATATAGGATGTTTTAGTGTTGGATATTTTCAAGTATTCGTTCCAGACAATGCTGAAAGTACAGTAGGAGACAGAAATTATTATCTAACTTTAAATGATAATAATTTTAGTGCTACATCTATATCAGGTGTTACAACTAATGCTCAAATGTTACAATCAGATGATGCAGTCACTTTACAGCATGTTATATATAATCCAGGTACATATAGTCATACTTTAACACTAAACAAGATTAATGGTTCTGCACTTGGAACTTTAGCAAATAATAGAGGAGATGGATATGCTTCTTTAGGACAAGAACTAGACATTATGGTTAAGTTTGGTATGGGAGTTACAAATGATTTTGATTTATATAGTGCTACTAAATTTATAAAATTTGATGGTGATGCTGTAGAGCCTATTTACTATTCTAATGGAAATAGATATAGAAAAAGTGCTTTTAATGGTGATATGGAATTTAAAGTATATTATGTAACAAAACCAGACGGAAAAAATTGGATAGACTATACTGAAATGAAAAATGCAAATGTAGAAGATATGAATGTATATGATAATATAAGTGATATACCAGATGGATATATATGTATAGGAATATTTTTAGAGTCAACGACTGGTGCACTTTCTAGGACTACTGGAGATAACAATTGTGTATATGTTCCTGTTAAGGTAAAAGATACAGCTCAGATCGGTCAAACATATCCTTTTATTCAAAGGTCAAAGTATTATAAAGATTATTTGGATAGAAGTATATATAATATACATAATAAAGAAGCTATTTATCCTAAGGCAACATGGGATTCAGGAAATCAAGATTATATAAAAACAGAATATGATGAAAATGGTAAAATTATATCAGGTACTCATAGTGGAGGTACTGCTAGAGGAAATACATTGTTAATTATAGCTGCTGATCTTTCAGTACAAAAAGAAGCAATAGATGAAAATGGAGATACAAAAGTAAATTATGATATCTCAAAAAACGAATATGATGTAACATATAAAATAACACCAATATTAAATAAGCCATCTAGTGTTTCTGCAGTTATAAAAGACGTAACAGTTACAGTTAAAGATACATTACCTGCAAACATTACATATGTTCCAAATAGTTGTAATTATGGTGAGCCTCAAATAACAAGAAATGATGATGGTTCAACTTTGCTTGTTTGGGAGATTACTGGATGTGAAGTAGGAAAAGATATAGAACCTATAATATATAAAGCACATATAGATGAGTCTTGTTTAAATGGTATACAAATTACAAATTCTGTTGTTGTTTTTGCAGATCCTGATAAAGTTGGAAATATTAGCGAAGAGTTAAGAACTGCAACAAACACAATAAACATAATAAATTTGTCATCTCATAGATTATATAAAAATACAGATACATCAGTAATAGAAAAAAATGGAGAAATACATTATACAATTTTATATAAAAATAATACTGAAGGATACATTCCAAACTTTCAACTATTAGACATATTACCATACAATGGAGATTCAAGAGGAAGTAATTATAGTGGAGATTACACATTAGATAGACTTGTTATAACTCAACAAGATAGAGATGGAAAGGTAATGTCAAATGACAATTTAGAAATATTGTATACAAATGATGAGAGTGTAAGAAATACAGCTTCTGTATCAGATTCAAGTCTTGGTGATGAGTGGAATAGTGTAAATAGTGAAGCGATAAAACAAAAAGCAAGCGCTTTTGTGGTTAAAGGAATGATTGAGCCACAAGGAAGTGTAACAATAGACATTTATTTAAAAACAAATGAAAATGATGGGCTAGATAAATATGTAAATAATGCTACAGCACAAGTACTAGCTGATACTGATGCTATGGTTACAAGTAATGTTGTATCACAGGTTGTAAAAAGAAGTATAGAAGGAATTGCTTGGGAAGATACAAATAGAAATGGATTAAAAGATGTAGATGAGAAAATACTATCTAATGTAGAAATGACATTAACAAATGATGAAGCCGAGCAAGTAACAGATGTAAATGGAAAAATAGTAAGTTCTGTAAGAACAGACGAAAATGGATATTATAAATTTGATAATTTACCAAAAGACGAGTATTATGTGCATGTTACAAATCCAGATGAAAAGTATGAGTTAACTCAAAAAGAAGTTGGAATAAATAGTCAAATAAATAGTAAATTTAATTTAGAAAATAATAATACAGATAAGATAGAAGACTTAAATTCATTAGATTTGCCACAATTAACTGTATCTCATGTTAACGCAGGATTTGTACTCATACAAGGAAGTATAGAAATTACAAAAGTAGATAGTAAAGATAATAGCAAAGTAATAGAGGGAGCAACATTTAAATTAGAAAAGCTTACAGATGAAGGAACTATAGATAATTCATTTAAAGCTTTAGAATTAATGACAGGTGATGATGGAAAAGTAAAATTTGAGGCCTTAGGAATAGGAAAATATAAAGTAACAGAGATAAAGGCACCAGAGGGTTATGAGCTATTAAAGGAAAGTTTAGAAGTACAGGTTACAGGAAGTAATAGAGATATAAGACTTGTAGCAGAAAATAGCTTGAAAATAGAATTACCAATAACAGGGGATATAAACTATGCAGTAGTATATATGATAGTTGGCGTTTTAGTAATGGTATTAGCAGTAATAATAAATAGAAAGTATAAGATTATTTCTTTTAGAAAATAAGAAAGACAAGATTTTAATTAGTCTTGTCTTTTTTCCATCCATCAATATTAGAACGCTTTATAGCACCAATTAAGTTTTCTCTAACTTTTGGGATATCTTTTCTTAAATTTTGTATAAGATCTTTCATATATTCTCTTTTAGTCTCGCCGTCTGCAGGGCAACATTTTCCAATAATTGGAAAGTTCATTTGTCTAGATAAAGCTCTAATATCTTTTTCATACACATATATTAATGGTCGTATTACTGAAAGTTTAGATTTGCTAAGATAAGTTACAGGAGAAAAAGTATAAATTTTACCATTTAAAAACATACTCATAAGTAAAGTTTCTATTGCATCATCTAAATGATGACCGAGAGCTACTTTATTACAACCATGTTCTACTGCAATACTATTTAACATACCTCTTCTTAAGTTAGCACAAAGAGAGCATGGATTTTTTTCTTTACGTATATCAAATACAATTTTAGACAAGTCTGAATGATATACAATATATTCAATATTTAATTCTTTACAAATTGCTTCTAATTTATCTGTTTTAAAAGTATTACTTCCAGGATGAATAGTAATTGCTATTATATCAAATTTTTTAGGATAATATCTTTTTAGTGTATAAAGCGAGTAAAGTAAAGCTAAGCTATCCTTTCCTCCCGAAAGTCCGATAGCAATTTTATCTCCTTCTTCTATCATATTATAATCATCAATTGCTCTTCTTGCATGACCTGTAATTGATTGTAACATATTTACCTCCATTTAACAGAAATAGTTTAACATAATTCTTTTAAAAAATCAATAAATATAAAATTACAATAAATCATTTGTTGAAATGATAATATAATATAGTAATTAATAATACATAACTTTTATAGCTTTATTGACTAAAGTAACTTTTTTTGATATAATGAAATGGCTAAAATAAGCACTTTTTAGGTGCTTTTTAATTTAATAACGGAATGGGGATAGATAAAAATGGAATCTTTAAATTTAAGAGAAAAATATATCAATTTTTTTGAATCAAAAGGACATAAACAAATACCAAGTGCTCCAGTAGTTCCAGAAAATGATCCATCTGTACTTTTTAATACAGCTGGAATGCAACCGTTAGTACCATATTTGTTAGGAGAGCCACATCCGTATGGTAAAAGACTTTGCGATTATCAAAAGTGTATGAGAACTAATGATTTAGATGAAGTGGGAGATGTGACACATCATACATTTTTTGAAATGCTTGGAAATTGGAGCTTAGGCGATTATTTTAAAAAAGAAAGTATAACATGGAGTTTTGAGTTTTTAACTAAAGTATTAGAAATTCCGCTAGAAAGACTTGCAGTAACAGTATTTAAAGGAAATGATATTGTTTCACCAGACAATGAATCAGCTAGCATATGGAAAGAGTTAGGAATAAATGAGAAAAGAATTAAGTATTTAGGAGAAGATGATAACTGGTGGCCTAACATGGAATCTACAGGACCATGTGGACCTGATACTGAAATTTTTTATTTTAGAAGTGAAGATGAAATACCAGAAGAATTTGACACATCAGATGATCGTTGGGTAGAAATTTGGAATAATGTGTTTATGCAATATAACCATAACGAAGATGGAACTTTTACAGAACTTCCACAAAAAAATGTTGATACAGGAATGGGAGTAGAAAGAGTAACTGCATTACTAGAAGGACAAACAGATAATTATACTTCATCTATATGGTATGATATAATAAAAACTATTGAAAAAGTTGCAAATTTACAATATGTAGGACATGAAAAAGAAATGCGTATAATAGCAGATCATATAAGAAGTGCAGTATTTATTAGTGCAGATCCTGCAGGAATTAAACCTAGTAATACAGATCAAGGATATATTTTAAGAAGACTAATAAGACGTGCTATTAGGTATGCCAAAAAACTAGATATAGATATAAATAGTGATTGGGAGCAACAAATAGCATTAACTATAATAGAAAAGAATAAAAAATATTACAAAGAATTAGAAGAGAATAGAGATGTAGTATTAGAAGTTTTAAAAACTGAAAAAGTAAAATTTAATAGGACACTTGAAAAGGGATTAAAAGAATTCGAAAAGATAATAGGTAAAGTTAATGGAAAAGTCTTAGATAAAGATAATGCTTTTAGACTTTATGATACATTCGGCTTTCCTATAGAATTAACTGTAGAACTTGCTAAAGAAATGGGAATAGAAGTAGATGTCAATGGATTTAAAGAGAAATTTAAAGCACATCAAGAGCTTTCTCGTGCCGGAGCAAAAGAAAAATTTAAAGGTGGTCTTGCTTCAACAGGTGAGGTTGAAACACAATATCATACAGCAACCCATTTATTAAATGCAGCTTTAAAAGTAGTAGTTGGACCTCAAGTACATCAAAAAGGAAGTAATATAACTCATGAGAGAATGCGTTTTGATTTTTCTTGTGATCATAAATTAACAGATGAAGAAAAACAAAAAGCACAAGATTTAGTAAATGAGTGGATAGATAAAGGATATGATGTTACAAAAGAAGAAATGAAAAAAGAAGATGCAATAAAATCTGGAGCAGAATGTATGTTTATTGAAAGATATCCAGATATTGTAACAGTATATAAAATTGGTGATGTATCATCAGAGTTATGTGGAGGACCTCATGTATCAAATACATCACAAATACCACATATAAAAATAAAAAAGGAAGAAGCAGTTTCAGCTGGTGTAAGAAGAATAAAAGCTGTTTTTGCTGAGTAGGAAGAGGTGGATATAGTTATGGAAGATGCAATTGTAACATGTAAATCTAAATATGATTATGAAACTTTAAAAAGATTTAATAGATTTCATATGTATTCAAGACCTATATATAAGGTAGTAACAGTTCTTGCTATTTTTTTAATATTATATGCTATAATTGTTCCAGATGAACTTATAATGAGAATAGTAATAGGGCTAATAGGAATTATATGGCTTTTAGAAGTTATATTTTTACCAATAATTTATTCAAAAAAAGCTTTAAAAACATCTGCTATACAAGCAGGTGCGCATATAATAGTAGAGTTTTTTGATAAAAAAGTTAAAATTCAAACTTTAAAAGGTGAAGAGGCTATAGGAAATACAACTTTAGATTATAGTGATATATATAAAATTTATGATACTAAACACGCTATATATATTTATATAAGCTCAAATCAAGCATTTGTATGTAATAAAGCAAATATTGAAGGAGATTATAATAATTTAGTTACTATGTTAAAAGAAAAATTAGGTAAAAATTATAAAAAGAAAGGAAAATAGGAGGAAGTAGATATGGATGAAAATTGTATTTTTTGTAAAATAATAAAAAAAGAAATACCAGGTAGTATTGTATATGAAAATGATTATGTTTGTGCTTTTAAGGATTTACATCCTGTAGCACCAGTTCATATACTTGTTGTACCTAAAAAACATATTGTAAGTTTAGAAGATGTAAGTGAAGAAAATTTAGAATATGTTGCTAAAATACAACTTGCTTTTAGAGAAATAGCAAAAATTACAGGAGTTTCACAAAATGGTTATAGAGTTATATGTAATTGTGGTGAAGATGGAGGACAGGAAGTAAAACATTTACACTACCATTTTTTAGCTGGTAAAAAATTAGGAGCTAAAATAGTACATGATTAATTTGTGTAAAATTTGATTTTTTTGTTAAATACGTGACTTTTAGTATAAAATGGGTTATAATATAATCAGTTAAGTAGATGAATCTACAAAGGAGGATTAAATATGAGTGATAAAAAAGAAAAAACTAAAGTTGAAGAGGAAGTTGTAGAACAAAATAATGAAGAAAAGGTAGAAATTGCTACAAATTTAAATATTTCTGAGGATGTAATTGGAATAATTGCAGGACTTGCTGCCTCAGAAGTAGAAGGAATTGCTGGAATGACACTTGGATTTGTTGATGGAATAAATCAAATACTTGGAAGTAGCAAAAAGTATTCAAAAGGTGTAAAAATTGAACTTGACGGTAAAAAAGTTACTGTAGATATTTTTGTAAATGTTAAATATGGAGTTAGAATTCCAGATGTTGCTTGGGCAGCACAAACAGCAGTAAAAAATGCAGTTGAAAATATGACTGGATTAGAAGTTGTAGCTGTTAATATAAATGTACAAGGTATTATTTTTGATAAAACTGAAGATAAAAAAGAAGAAACTGAAGAACAAGAATAATACATAGATTTTAGCCCGAACTTTTATTTATAGTTTGGGCTATGTACTTATATAAATTTTAGGAGGAAGATGTTATGAGGGGATTTGAAAAATTTATTTTATGTTTTTTCTCAGTATTAATGATTATATTATCTGTATTTGTAATACTTGTATCTATAAATATGATTCAAGTAGAAGGATTATATAATGCTACTATAGGATTTTTAGTAGCTAATAAGTTATGGGTATTAATAATTGGAGCAATTATTTCTTTACTTGGACTTATTGGTCTATTCTCTTCATCTGATTCTTCTGACGATGCAAAAAGTGGACTTGCTATTAAAAATGATTCTGGTACCGTATTTTTAAATAGAGATACATTTGAATCAATGATAATGTCAATAGCTAGAAATTATCCTGAATTAGTAAATCCAAGAGTAGATGTATCTATATCAGAAGAAGGAATAAAAGCAAATATATATGCACAAATTTTACCTGATACGGTGGTTCCAACTTTATCTACCAAATTGCAAGATAATATAAAATCTGTTGTAAAAAAACAAACTACAATTGAAATTAAAGAGGCAAATATAAAAATAAAAGGCGTATATATTGAGCCACAAAAGAAGCAACAAAATTAGAAGGTAGGGATGTGATATTATGAGAGATTTTTGGGATTATGTAGTTAAAAATAAATATGTAATAATATGTGTTTCTATTGTTGTTATATTATATGCATTTGGAGTTGTTGAATTTTTAACTAAAGCTATTATATTATTTGCTTTAATTGCAGGGGCAGTATTTTTAGGTAAGAAAATTCAAGATAATGAGGAGAATATAAAAGATTTTGTAAGAAGCAAAGGGTTTAAACATGAAGTATATTATTATAAAGATAATAATGATAAAAAATAAATTATCTATGTAGGATGGGAGTAGAAATGAGTAGAAAAAAAGCAAGAGATAATGCATTTAAATGTATTTATGAATTAGAGTTTATTAAGGATAAGAATTTAGATGATATTCTTTTAAACTGTTATGAAGAAAATAATAATAGTGAAGGAGAAAAACAGTATATTCAGATGGTTTTAAAAGGAGTAAAAGAGAATATAGAAAAAATAGATAATATAATATTGTCTAAATTGAAAAATTGGTCCTTAGATAGAATTGCAAAAATAGATTTAGCTATTTTAAGACTTGCTATATATGAAATTATATATGTGGATAGTATTCCAGATAAAGTAAGTGCAAATGAAGCAGTAGAGCTTGCTAAAACTTATGGAAATAATGATTCCAAGTCTTTTGTAAATGGTGTTATTGCTAAAGTAATAGAAGATAAGGAAGAGGAAAATGGAAGAAAAGAAAATATATAGTGTAAGTGATGTAAATAAATACATTAAAGCATTAATGGATAAAGATACATTATTAAATAATATAAGTATACGTGGAGAAATAACTAATTTTAAAGCACATTATACAGGACATTTATATTTTACTTTAAAAGATGAATCATCTACAATTAAATGCATTATGTTTAAAGGATACGCTCAATTTTTAAAGTTTAAGCCGACTGATGGAATGAAAGTGGTAATAAATGGTCAAATTGGTGTATTTGAAAGAGATGGTGTATATCAAATATATTGTAAATCTATGAGTCCTGAAGGCCTTGGAGATTTATATCTTGCATATGAACAATTAAAAAACAAGCTTCAGAAAGAAGGATTATTTGATGCAAGTAAAAAGAAAAAAATACCATTTTTGCCTAAAAGAGTAGGAGTAATAACATCTAGAACAGGAGCGGTAGTACGAGATATAATAAATGTCACTACAAGGAGATATCCTAATGTGAATTTGTTAATATATCCAGCAGCAGTTCAGGGGGTAAATGTAGCTTCTACAGTAATAGAAGGGTTAAAAACATTTAATACTTTGAAAAATGTAGATGTAATTATAATTGCTAGAGGCGGAGGCTCATTTGAAGATTTATTTGGATTTAATGATGAAGCATTAGCAAGACAGGTATATGCATCTCAAATACCAGTAATATCTGCAGTAGGGCATGAAACAGATTTTACGATTTGTGATTTTGTTTCAGATTTAAGAGCACCTACACCATCTGCTGCAGCAGAACTTGTTTATCCAGAATATAGTGAAATAGTTAATAGAATAATTACAGACAAAAAGAGAACTATTATAGCTATAAAAAATTACATAGATAGAAAAAGACAGTATGTTGAAAAATTAAAAGCAGCTAAACTTGAAAAAGTTCCATTAGATAAAATAAATAGATATAGAATTATTATAGATAACTTGCTATCTAAATCAGAGTCTTCAATAAAATATAAGGTGGAAAAATATAGGACAAGATGTATAAGAAGTATTAGTAAGATAGATGCTTTAAGTCCGTTAAAAACATTAACAAGAGGATATAGTGTTACTGAAAATAGCGATGGAAAAGTTATTAAGAGTATTAGTGATGTAAATAAAGATGAAAATATAAGAATAAAGCTTATTGATGGAAAAATAGAAGCTATAGTAAAATAAGGAGTGAATTAAATGGTAGAAGAAAATGGAAAAACTTTTGAAGATAGTTTAAATGAACTTGAAAAGATTGCTACTAATTTAGAAAATGGAGAGCTTGGCTTAGAAGAAGCAATTAAGGAATTTGAAAAAGGAATGAAATTATCTAAGGAATGCACTGAAAAATTAGATGATGCAGAAAAAAGAATAAATATATTAGTGCAAGGAGAAGATGGCACTTTAAAAGAAGAGAATTTTGTAGCTGAAGAATAATTAAAAATATAATATATTTTTATAAAAAATGCAACAAATCTGAGAAATTTTTCGTCTATATAATTATATAAGATTATATTTAAATATTGTAAATATGGCATTTTTTATATAAAAATTTATTAAATGGGCAGTAATTACATAATTATTGTCTATTTTTTTGTTAAAATTTTAAAAATTTACCATAAAAATGAAACAAAAATGCAATTTCCATCGTCTATATTAATATGGGAAGAAAAAATAATAAAATATTGATCTATAGTAAAGTATTATGCTTTAAAAAATTAGCAATCTATAAAGAATATTTGTAAGCTTAACTTTGGAAAATTTAGAATATAAATTGTCGAAAATTGAGTTTAATATATTAATTGCAAATTTATGTAAAACAAAAAACATAGAATTTAGATATTATAATAGAAAAAATATAGATAAAATTGTCTTTTTATACAATAAAACTTCTATTATCAATGAAAAGGTGTATAATAACAATAAATTTGTTTTTGTTGAAAAAGAAAGGAAGGAAATAAACAAAATATTGCAAAATCGATGTGAATATAATTCAATATATTATGAAAGAGTAAAAGAACAAATTAAAAAGCTTAAATTTGAATATGCTAACATAGGAGTAAAGTATATAATAGAAAGTATATTGCTAATAAAAAATGATGATAGTTTATATAATTTGCAAAAGGATATATATCCAATAATTGCTAAAAAGCATAATGTTTCACCTAATAATGTTAAGTGGAATATAAATTCGTGCATAAATAAAATGTATAAAAATAATAATATTGCAAATATAAAAGATTATTTTGGTGATGGATTTAATAGAAGACCTACACCTAAAACTATAATATTTACAATTTTAAACAAATTATAATCTATTTTTTTCTATTTTTTTCAACTTTTTATTAAATATAGAGATTTTGATATTATAATAAAACTATAATTTAATGTTAAGTTATGCATGAATAGTAAAATGAAAAATGATTTATATTATGATATTGTCATTATTTCATTTTTTGTTACTATCTAATAGGTTAATTTACAAAGATCTGTACAATGGATAAAAATATAAAGGTGGTAAGAACAAATGAATAAAGTTTTAATTTATAGTGTAGATGTTCCTTTTTTTAAAGAAATAAATGCATGTATAAATCATAATAGTAATATACAAGTACAAGTGTGTACAAGCTTAAGCATTTTTAAAGAAAGCTTAGAGAAAACAAAATATATTTTGGTTATTATTGATATAGATGATAGTATAGGAAGTTTAGATTATAAATATTTTTCAAATCTACAAATAAATAATATAGTATTGTTATATAAAAGTTTGGATAATGTTGATGAAAGAGTAATAGATGACACTAGATTTATATTAAAAGAAAGAAGTATTGAAAATGTAAAAGAGCTACTTAGTTATGAATCATCTGAAGGAAAAGAATCCTTTTTATTTACCTATGCCAAAAGAAGAGTTTTAGATGAAATAAAAGGATTAAAATTTGAAGTTACAAATATAGGTGTCCAGTACTTAATTGATTGTGTTTTACTAGTAAAAAGTAATGATGCTTTGTATAATTTAGAAAAAGATATATATCCAATAGTTGCTAAAAAATATAATGTTTCTGCCAATAAAGTAAAATGGAATATTTACTCATGTATTAACAATATGTCTAGAAACAATAGTGTTGAAAGAATTAATAGGTATTTTGGCTTTACTTATAATAGAACACCAACTCCAAAAGTTTTGATATTTACTATAGTTAATAAAATTTAATTTTTTCCTATTTTTTCAACTTAAATTAGATTATATATGGAAACTAAAAAAATCGTTCTAAAAATATTTGAAAGGAGAATTAAAATGGAAGATAGAACATTAGTAGCACTTATTATAATAGAAATACTAATAACAATAGGCAGTGTTGTTAATTGTATTCAAGAACAAGAATATATGGAAAGGAAGTTTGAGCAACTTAGAAATGGTGGTTTAAATGAAACTAGTATTATGCTGTTTCCAAGAGAAGAAAAGAATGTACTCCAAAAAGATAATAAAACTGATTGTTATTTAACAGGACTACAAATGCATCAACAAATATTAAGAGATTTTTATGGGTATGATGTAAGAGATGATGGCTCATACATAACAACTGTTTATTTAGAAAAACAAAGAAATAAAATATAAAAAATTTGTAAATTTAAATATTAGTAATGGCAATAACTTTTTATTAAATTTTTTCATGTAACTTGAAACATTAATTTCCCTTTTTTCGTCTATAAAGATAAAAGGGTGATTTTTGTATTATAGACAATAAATCATTTGTATTATATAATAAAGGAGGAAGATATATGAAAAATAAATTAAAAAGAATGACTTTTATTACTTTAACTCTAGCTACATGTATAGGAGGAGGTAGTATTTTTGCAAGAACACCCACAATGCCTAATGATGTAAGATTTTCAAGAGGGGTTAGTAATTGCTGCTATTATATAGATTGGACAGCTTCAAGTTATCAAAATCAAATAGTATCAGCATCAAATAATTGGGTTGATACAGGATATGGTTGGAATCCAATCTATATGACAGCAGTATCTAGTAACTATGCTACTCATATGGATTTTTATGGAAGAAATACAGGATCTGATAGTTATTTAAACGATACTACACTTGGTTATACTAGTTTTTGGAATACAGATGGCACATTGACATCACCAAAGGGACAAACTCCTACATATAATTATTTTTATACTGAGATAGTATTTAATACAGGATTAGCTAATTCATATGACTATAGGACTGCTAAGCATGAAATGGGACATGCATTTGGACTTATGCATAATGAAAGTAGCTATAGCATAATGTGTCCAGGTTTGCTTGATATTAAGGTAAATACTGTTCAACAGTGTGATCATGATTCAATAAATTATTTATATAATAGATAGATTTAATTGTCTACTTCTTCAAAAAACTTTAAAAGTGTATCACAATTTGTTTAATTTTGTGGTATAATAGCATCAATTGTAGGGAGGAGTTGAAAAAAATTGAATAAGGAACTTATTAAAAAGGCAAGGAAGGGTGATAAACAAGCATTCTCATTAATATTTAATGAAGATTATAGAAAAGAATTATACATCTTAGCAAGAAGTAAATTAGGTAACGATGAAGATGCCAAAGATGCAGTTCAAGATACAGTCTTGGAAGCATATATAAAAATAGAAAAATTAAGAAATGAAGAAAAATTTAAATATTGGATAAAAAAGATATTAATTAATAAGTGTAATGATATTTATAGAAAACAAGATAAGCATAATTTATCTTTTGAAGATATAGCAGAGTCTAATTATAGTGACAAAGAAGAAAGCTATAATAGTATAGAAAATAATATAGATATTTTTTCACTTATTAGAAATTTGAATGATAAAGAAAAGCAGATAATTTTACTGCATATAAGAGGATATGAAAATAAGGAAATATCCAAGAAATTAAAAATAAATGAAAATACAGTAAGATGTAATTTAATGAGAATTAGAAGAAAGATTAAATCTAAAAATGAGAGGATGGGATTATAATGAGAGGAAAGATAGATGAAATCTTAAAACAAAAATATGATGAAGTTGAGATTCCTAGTGACATATTTGACTTTGATAAAATATTAAAGGATGTAAAACCAATTAAAAGAAAAAATAAAATAGTGAAATTTGCAGCAAGCTTTGTTGTAATAGCAGTTGTGGTTTTTGGAGTTTTTGTTTGGATAAACAAAGTAAATAATTCAGAAAATACAGTTTTACAAGCAGAAAATAATACTCAATTACCAACTTATAGTAAAGAAATTACTATAGAAAATAATGTTTATGGTTTTAGTGAAAATATAGAATTAGATGCTGTATATTCGGTTGAAGTAGAGGAAATAATTGAATATTCAACTAAAAATGAAGGAGAATATAGTTATCCAATAACAAAAGTTAAAGCCAAAGTACTCAATTGCTATAAGGGCGATAAAGCGGAAAAAGTAGAATTTTGGGTTCCTGGAGGAATTTGGTCTTTATCTGAATTAAAAACATCTAATTTAAATTATAATGAAAATGATGTTGGAATGGACGAAAGTGAAAACATAAAGATAAATTATTATGAAGCATATAAAATTGAAGGTCTTCAAATAGGTAAAAAATATATAACTTGTTTATATGAAGAAAATAATGGAGAACTGCTTGCTAGTAAAAATGTAAAATATGGTTTTAAAGAATATGATCCAGAAACAAATATGGTAAATTTAGGGGACAACAACTGGGAAGAACTCAATTTATCAGATTATTTGAAATAATAAAGTAACACTTTAAATATAAAAAAATATTTAAAGTGTTTTTTGTATTAAAATATTAAAAATACAAATACTATATTTGGGGTGATATTGTGTCAAAAAACAATCGAAAGAAAAACATTGAATATGAATTAGATATTGAAAGAAAAGACGCTAATAATCCAAATATGGAAAAATATGATTTTATATTTCCTTTAAGTAACTTAACTTCTATAGATGAACAAAAAGTGAAGACAGAAGAGCTAACTAACATTACTAAAATAAAAAGGTATGATAAAAAATAGGTACTATTAGTTTTAGTACCTATTTTATTGCATTATTTATTTGCCATAATAATATTGGCTCATCACAAAAAAGAATAGGTTTTCTTGAGGAATTAATTTCAAATTCAGTTAATACGTTTTCAGACTTTATATTATATCTTTTTTTGATGCTATTTATTAATTTAGCTAGAGAGAAGATTTCTAGTTCATCATAGTTCCCATTTTTATTTAATGTAAGCATAATAGAAATACTTTTATCATCAAAATTAGCTATTCTACTACAAAGAGCTTTTTCCTTTTCAGGAATTATATTTAATACAGTTCCATCTGTATCAATAATATAATGACATGAAAACTCTTTATCTTCTTTATATTTTAATTTTTCTATAATATTTCTATTTTTTAACGCACTAAATCCTTTATATTTAGAGGAAGTAATTATAATATATTTTACTTCATTTATTTTTTCAAATCTTCTTGTATTTAAACTTTTTGTTAAATAATATTTTTTTATATTCATAATTATCACCACAATATATTTTATGGGAATTCTACTGTTTTGTTAATGTTCTTGACAACTTATTTTTCTTTGATATAATATTAGTTGTAAAAAGGAAGTGTTTGAATTGAAAATAGGAATAGTTGGATTACCAAATGTTGGAAAATCTACTCTTTTTAACGCTATAACAAAGGCAGGAGCAGAAAGTGCAAACTATCCGTTTTGTACTATAGAACCTAATATTGGTATGGTATGTGTACCAGATAAAAGAATTGATGTTTTATCTAAGATGTATGATACAGATAAATCTACTTATGCAACAATAGAATTTGTAGATATAGCTGGTCTTGTAAAAGGTGCGTCAAAAGGTGAGGGACTTGGAAATAAATTTTTATCACATATTAGGGAAACTGATGCAATAGCTCATGTGGTTAGATGTTTTAAGGATGAGAATATAGTTCATGTTGCTGGAAAGATTGATCCAATAAATGATATAGAAACAATATCATTAGAATTAGTTTTTGCAGATCTTGAAACTTTAAATAAAAGAATTGATAGAGTTGCTAAGTTAACAAAATCTGGAGATAAAAAAGCTATAGCTGAATTAGAATTGCTAAATAGAATAAAAGCTCATTTAGAAGAAGGAAAACCAGTAAGAACTATGGATATGACATCAGAAGAAAGAGAAATTATAAAAGATGCGTTTTTCTTAACAGATAAGAAAGTTATTTATGTTGCTAATGTATCAGAGTCTCAACTTGCAGATAAAGAAAATGATCCTAATGTGTTAAAAGTAAAAGAGTATGCTAAAAATGAGGGAGCTGAAGTTATAACTTTATGTGCAAAACTAGAGGAAGATTTATCTGAACTTGAAGATGAAGACAAAGAATTATTAATGCAAGATTATGGGATTGATGAATCAGGACTTGATAAATTAATAAAAGCGAGTTATTCTTTACTTGGACTTATTTCTTTTCTTACTGCTGGAAAACAAGAGTGTAGAGCTTGGACTATAAAAAAAGGAACTAAGGCACCACAGGCCGCTGGAAAGATACATTCAGATTTTGAAAGAGGATTTATAAAAGCTGAAGTAGTATCATATGATGATTTAATAAAATATGGAAGTATGAATGCAACAAAAGAAAAAGGTCTTGTTAGACTTGAAGGAAAAGATTATGTTGTTCAAGATGGAGATATAATTTTATTTAGGTTTAATGTATAAATAAAAATTAAGAGTATCTAAAATTGTTTAGATACTCTTTTACAGTATTTATAAAATGTAGTTTTACATAACTATAATTATGGTGATTTTTTTGTGTATTTTTCTTGTTTTTTTAATAAAAAAGCTTGACTTTTAATATTAAGTAGATTATAATAATAACTGTCCACAGTGATGTGGGTCTTTAGCTCAGTTGGTCAGAGCACTCGGCTCATAACCGAATGGTCCGGGGTTCGAATCCCTGAAGACCCACCATTTATATTTGGGTAGGTGCCCGAGTGGCTAAAGGGGGCAGACTGTAAATCTGTTGGCTTTCGCCTACGATGGTTCGAATCCATCCCTGCCCACCAATATAAATATTAAAATCTCAAAGCTTTTGCTTTGAGATTTTTTTTACAAGAAAATAGATTCCAAGTTTTTCTTGGAATCTATTTTAATCTTTTTTTTCATTTATATCATCAAAATAATCTGCTAAGTGAGTTATAGTTCCAGCTCCTATAGAAAGAACTATATCGCCAGGTTCTATAATTTCTTTTATTTTTTGAGCTGTTTTTTCTAAATTTTGTGTATAAAAAGCTTTTTTATTCTCTTTATTTATTAATTTCTCTATATCTCTTGAAGATATTGTACCATCATCTTTTTCTCTTGCTGCATAGATATCCATTAATAATACAACATCAGCATCTTTGAAAGCATGAGAAAAGTCTGTTAGTAGTTCTTTAGTTCTAGAAAAAGTATGCGGTTGAAAAGCTGCAATTATTTTATTATGTTCCTTTTGCTTTGCTGCTGCAAGTGTAGCTTTTATTTCTGTTGGGTGATGAGCATAGTCATCATAAAGCTCTACATTTGGAGCAATTGTTTTTTTAAATTCAAATCTCCTTTTAGCACCACAAAATTTGCTTAAACTTTTTTGCATATCTTCAAATTTTATTCCATATGCTAGAGATGTTGTTATAGCAGCTAAGGCATCATAAACATTGTGAATACCTGGAACTGTTAGATAGAAGTTATATGTTTTACCATTTCTAGGGTCTGTTACATCAAAAGAATAGAATCCCTTTATATTACAGCTAAAGTTTTTAGCATATATATATGCATCTGGATCACTAAGTGAAAATTTAAATATTCTAACACCTTTCTTTTGCAAATCATCTATACAGTCGTCTAAAACTTCCATGCAATGTGTATCATCTTGGTTGATTACTAAAATTCCATTTTCTGGTAACATTAGTATAAATTTTTTGAAAGATTTTTTTATATCTTCAATATCTGAAAAATAGTCTAAATGTTCAGCTTCTATATTTAGTACTGTAGCACAATGATGTGGAAAGTTTAAAAAACTATCTACATATTCACATGCTTCAAGTATAAAGTATTCAGAATTACCAAGTCTATAATTTGAATTGTTTAATTTTTCATACTTTGATCCAACTTGAACATTTGGATCCATATTTGCATCTATAAATATAGATGATATCATAGATGTAGTAGTAGTTTTTCCGTGTGTACCACATATACATATAGGTCTTTTATAACTATTTAAAAGTAAACCAAGAAATTTAGCTCTTTCATATGTAGGAATTCCTAAACTTTTAGCTCTTACAAATTCTGGATCGTGTTGATTTATTGCAGAAGTATATACAACAATATCAGCATCTTTTACTAGATCTGCATTAGAGCCAATATAAACATGTATATCATTTTTTTCTAATATATCTATCATATCACCATAATTTTTATCTGAGCCACTAACTTCAAAACCATCTTTTTTTAGTATTAGTGCAATACCACTCATACTTACGCCACCAATACCAATCATATGTATTTTATGTATATTTTTTAAAGCGTCAAAGTCTTTATTCATTGATAGTCACATCCTTTTTACATTGTTTATTATACATTATTATACCCTATTAGTCAATGTACGATAAAAAATTAGATATAATATGTATTATAAGCTTGAAAGTTGACAAAAAATGTTATATAATACGTGTGCGGAGGATAGAGCAAATGATAATTGATAATATAATAGTAATAGTCGTAGCTATAATCTTAATAACATATTTATCAATCAATTATGTTAAAAAATATGCCCCAGGAAATTTAATATTAATATCCATTACAGCATTTTCTTTGGGTTTATATTTACCAATAGTATTTTATGATGTAAATTTAAGAATAAGATATCAAATACCACTTTTAATAGGAATATTTTTCTTACCTTGTATATTTGCTATATTACAATATAATAATATTAGTTTTGGTAAGAAATTATTATATAAAAAAGCTCAAAATTATTATTTGAAACAAAAATATACAAAATGTATAGCTACATTACAAAAAATAATAAATACACAAGGAAGAAATAGTGAAAATTTATATCTATTAGCTAGTTGTTTTTATGAAATACAAGACTTTGAAAATGCCAAAGATATTTTATATAATGTATTAGATCTAGATGATAAAAACTATAAAGCATATTTTAAACTTGGTAATATACTAGAAAAAGAAGAAGATTTTGACCCTGCTATTGATGTATATAAAAAAGCTATAGAAATAGATCCAACTTTTTATGATGCTTATGAAGCACTTGGAATTTTACTTGCAAACAAAGGTGAATTTGACCAAGCTGAGGAAGTATATAAAAAAGCATTAGATTACCATGTTGAATCATATGAGTTAATATATAATTTAGCTATGATACAATTGGAGCTTGGAAAGACAAATGATGCAGAGAAAAATTTAGAATTTGCATTAGTTATTAATCCAGATATAAAAGAAGCTATTTATAGTTTAGGTAATATAAAATTGTTAAAGGGAAAATATAATGATGCTTTAAATTTATATAATGAAATAATAAAAGATGAAGAATACGGATTAAAAGCTTACTATAAAATTGCAATAATATATGTTACAAAAAATGAGTTTGATAAAGCAATGAGTATTATAGAATATTTAGTTAATAATGATAGTAATTATATAAATATAATAGAAAATGAATTTGTATTTAATGCAATGAGATCAAGAATAGATGAATTTTTAAAAAATAGAAAAGATAAAATTGCAGAAGAAGAATTAGAGGAAAAAGAAGAAATCGAGCAAAGAAAGAAGAACAGAAAAAATTGGTTTTCTAAAGAAAATAAACAAGATGATAAAAAAGAAAGTATTTTATATGACGATATAGATATGACAAGAACAGGATTTAGAGTAGATAGTAATAAAAAAGAAGAATAAATGTTGCAATATCTTTATAAATATTGTATAATAAAAGAGCAATGAAAATTGCTCTTTTTTGCCGATGTGCTGGAACTGGCAGACAGGAAGGTCTCAAACACCTTTGCTTTTAAAAGCGTGTGGGTTCGAGCCCCACCATCGGTACCATAAATACTCCATCAAGGAGTTTGTTTTATGCATACGAATTTTGTGGAGTATGCATATTTTTGCTTTTAGGAGGTATTATGGAAAAAATAGTTGTTGAAGTTGGATCTACTTGTACAAAAATAGATAAATTTGATGGAAGTAATGTAGTACATTTAAATACAGTTCCTATTGAATTTAAAAGACATTTTAAAATTGAAAATAAATTATATTCAAAAGACATACAAAAACTTATAGATCTTGTAAATAATATACAATCAGATAATATATTTGTATGTGGTACAAGTGTGTTTAGACAACTAAGTGATATTGAAAGGAATAATTTTTTAGACTATTTTAAAAGTAAAACGGGAATAGAATTTAATATAATATCTTCTGAAAAAGAAAATGAGTATACAGTTTATGGTGCTACTAAATTTGTTAAAGAGGCAGTTGTTTTTGTTGGCGGAGGTGGATCAACAGAAATCTCATATTATAATAATGGAATAAAACAGATGTGCAATAATAAAATAGGTGTTATGGACATTTTAAATGAATATCCAGATTTAGCAAACGATTATGCAACAACAAGCTTGGAGGAAATTGAAAAATATATAAGTAATAAAATAACTGTTCCAAACGTTAAGACAGATATATTAATACTTGCTGGTGGAGGACATGAGTATTTTGCAAGAAATTCTGGAATAAGATTTTTTGAAAATAGTTTATATAATGATAAAATGGCACCAATAATGATGGATATAAATACTAGAATAGAAGATACTAGAAAATATTATACGCAAATTTCATTGGATAATATAAGGAAGAGAGTAGCCGAACCAGATTGGTGGTATGCAACAAGAGCAATGTGTGCATTTGTTTTAGTTGTAGCTGAAAAAATAGGAGCAAAATATATAGTTCCTACAGATATTTCTATGATACATGGAATAGTAAATAAAAAGGGGGAGTGATATGAAAAATAAAAGTATAGCTAAAATAATTTTTTCTTTTTTAATATTAACAGTTGGGTGTGTAATTGCAGCATTTTCTATAGGTGCAATTTTAATACCTAATTTAATTTTAGATGGCGGTGTAAATGGTATTTCTATTATGGCATCACAACTTACAGGGATTTCAACAAGTATTTTTATAATTATATTAAATATACCATTTTTAATAATTGGATATAAAAGTCTAGGTAAAGAATTCGTTCTTAAAGCACTTTTTGCAATGCTTGTGTTTTCAGGAGTACTTTATTATACAGAGACATTACATATTGGAATAGAAGATAAACTTCTTGCAACTATTTATGGAGGATTGCTTTTAGGGTTTGGAGTAGGTCTTGTAATAAGATATGGAGGATGTCTTGATGGAACAGAAATTGCAGCTATAATTTTAAGTAAAAAAAGCAATTTTTCTGTTGGTCAAATTGTTTTGATATGTAATGTGTTTATATATGGTACAGCAGGATTTTTATTTGGATTTGATAGAGCATTATATTCTTTACTGACATATTTTATAACATTTAAGGTTATAGATTTTGTATCTGAAGGACTAGAACAAGGAAAAGCAGCTTTAATTATAACGAATCAGAGTGCAAAGGTTGCAAAAGATATTTATGAAAAACTTGGTAGAACAGTAACTTCATTTGAAGGAAAAGGCATGATAAATGGTGAGACAATGATACTTTATTGTGTTATAACAAGACTTGAACTTACAGAACTTAGAAATATAGTAAATGCAGATGATGTTCAAGCTTTTGTAACGGTAATTGATGTATCAGAAATAATAGGATCACATATAAAGAAAAAGCCACAAATAGGAGGATAGCATAAACACTATCCTCATTTTAATTGTATAGTATTGATTATTATAGATTCTTCATTTTTACCTATTTCTTCTAATGATATTTCATCTATAATTGTTTCAAATTCATAATCAAAATCTTTTAAATTTTCTATGTTATTTGACTTACCTAATGTAATATGTGGAATATATTTTATATTCTTTTTTAGATGTGTTGGTAGAATATTGTTATATATTTTATCATGTAAATCTATTATATTTTTTGATCCAAGTACACAATTTAAAAATATAAAATTATCATCAGACAAAGATAATCCTTTGAATTTTACATTAAATTTTTTAGTATCTTTTATCAATTCTTTAAGTTTTATATATAAATCTTCATTACTTATATCATCTGTAAATGGAAACACGAGTGTAATATGTGGGGGAACGAGCATATATAATCTATCATATTTTTCTCTTATATTTTGTATTAGTTCTATATTGTTGAATTTTGGAAAAATTAAAATATCTCTTTTCAAAATAATCACCTAAAATAATTATATAATATAACAATTTAAAAAACAATAAAAATGCATTTGCTAAAAGTGTATAAACTATATATTTTATCACAAAAAAATAATGTAATCAATCAATTTAAATCAAAAAAAATAATTAAATGTAAAAGTTTAAAAAATCCCGAAAAATGGCTTAAAAAAAACAATTTTTTTTAATTTAAACTCTTGAAAAAAGCTTATTTGTGATATAAAATAATGGTTGTAAAAATAAGGAGGTATTTTTTATGGAAGTAAAACTTGGAATTAACGGATTCGGTAGAATCGGAAGACTTGTGATGAGAGCATCACTAGAAAGAGAGGACGTAGAAGTACTTGCTATTAATGATCCATTTATTGATGTAGAGTATATGAAATATATGCTTACATATGATACAATTCATGGAAAATTAAATGCAAAAGTAGAAGTAGTAGATGGAAATTTAGTTGTAAACGGAAAAACTGTTAAAGTATATAACTGCAAAGAGCCTAGTGAAATTCCTTGGAAAGAAGCTGGAGTTGAATATGTAGTTGAATCTTCTGGTGTATTTACAACAACAGAAAAAGCATCAGCACACTTTGCTGGTGGAGCTAAAAAAGTTATTATATCTGCACCTTCTAAAGATGCACCTATGTTCGTAATGGGAGTTAACCAAGATAAATATACAAAAGACATGAATGTAGTTTCTAATGCTTCATGTACTACTAACTGTCTAGCACCTTTAGCTAAAGTTATAAATGATAACTTTGGAATCAAAGATGGTTTAATGACAACAGTTCACTCTGTAACTGCTACTCAAAAGACAGTTGATGGTCCATCTAAAAAAGATTGGAGAGGTGGAAGAGCTGCAACATATAATATAATACCATCATCAACAGGAGCTGCAAAAGCAGTTGGTAAAGTTATACCATCATTAAATGGAAAATTAACTGGTATGTCATTTAGAGTACCAACACTTGATGTTTCAGTTGTAGATTTAACTTGTAATCTAGAAAAGCCTGCAACATATGATGAAATTGTTGAAGCAGTTAAAAAAGCATGTGATGGTGAATTAAAAGGAATAATGACTTGGACAGATGAAGATGTTGTTTCTTCAGATTTCATACATGACAGTCATACATCAATATTTGATGTTAAAGCTGGTATACAACTTACAGATACATTTGTAAAGCTTGTATCATGGTATGATAATGAGTGGGGTTATTCAAATAAAGTATTAGATTTAGCACAACACATGGCCCAAGTAGATAATCAATAATATATTATAAGCTGGTTACTTGGGTTTATGTGGCCAGCTTATTTTTTTAGAACGGAGGATATATATGTTAAATAAAAAAACTGTAAGAGATGTAGAGGTATCAGGAAAAAGAGTACTTGTAAGATGCGATTTTAACGTACCTTTAGATAAGGAAGATCCTAGTATAATAACTAGTGATAAAAGAATAGTAGAATCTTTAAAAACAATAAAATATTTAATTAATGCTGGAGCAAGAGTAATATTATGTTCACATTTAGGAAAAACAGGACAAAATAAAAGCTTAGCGCCAGTAGCTAAAAGATTATCTGAATACTTAGAAAAAGATGTTCCTTTGTTAAAAGATATTGTATCAGATAGCACAAAGGAATTTGTTATGAATATGAAAGATGGAGATGTATGTCTACTTGAAAATACAAGAATGTATGAAGAAGAAGAAAAAAATGATGCTGAATTTTCAAGAAAACTAGCTTCACTTGCACAAATATTTGTAAATGATGCTTTTGGCAGTGCACATAGAGCACATGCTTCAACAGAAGGGGTTACACATTATTTACCATCAGTTGCTGGATTTTTAATTGAAAAAGAAATAGCAGCATTAGATGGAGGAATAAATAACCCTAAAAGACCATTAGTAGCAATTGTTGGTGGTTCAAAAGTATCAAGTAAAATAGCTGTTTTAACAAACCTATTAGATAAGGTAGATTCATTATTAATAGGTGGTGCTATGATGTTTACATTTATAAAAGCACAAGGTGGTAATATAGGTAAATCTTTATGTGAAGATGACAAAATAGAAGTAGCAAAAGAGATTATAAAAAAAGCAGAAGAAAAAAATGTTAAATTTGTATTACCAGTAGATGTTGTTGTAGCAGATGAAATGTCAGAGGTCTCTAATACTTTTGTTTGTAAACCAGATGAGATTCCTGATGATTATATGGGATTAGATATTGGACCAGAAACATTAAAACTATTTACAGATGAAATTGCAACTGCTGGAACTGTAGTATGGAATGGACCTGTTGGAGTATTTGAAATAGATAAGTTTGCTGTTGGAACTAATGAAATTGCAAATGCTATGGCTCAAAGTGAAGCTGTAACTATAATAGGTGGAGGAGATAGTGCAGCAGCAGTAGAAAAAGCTGGACTTTCTGATCAAATGAGTCATGTTTCTACTGGTGGTGGAGCATCTTTGGAGCTTATGGAAGGTAAAAAATTACCAGGTATAGAAGCTTTAGAAGATAAAGATGAATAGGAAGGAAGTTTTTTATGAGAAAGAAAATAATTGCTGGAAATTGGAAAATGAATTATTGTGTTAATAAAGCAGAAGATTTTGTGGAAGAGATAAAAGATAGAATAAACACTGATGAAGTAGATGTTGTGTTATGTCCAAACTTTGTTTCACTTGATAGAGTAAGTGAAGCAATATACGATACAAATATAAAGCTTGGGGCACAAAATGTATATTTTGAAGATAAAGGTGCTTATACAGGAGAAACTTCAGTTGATATGTTAGCAGCTGTAGGTGTTAAATATTGTATAGTAGGTCATAGTGAAAGAAGACAATATTTTGCAGAAACAAATGAAATAGTAAATAAAAAAGCTAAAAAATTACTACAAAAAGATATATCACCTATTGTTTGTGTTGGTGAAACTCTAGAAGAAAGAGAAAGTAGTAAAATGTTTGATGTAGTAAAAGAGCAAGTTGAAAAATCTTTAGATGGAATAGATAAAGATATGATTGCAAAAAAAGTTGTAATAGCTTATGAACCAATATGGGCTATTGGAACTGGAAAAACTGCAAGTGCAGAACAAGCAAATGAAATGTGTAAGTATATAAGAAAAGTTGTATCTGATATGTATGATGAAAAAACAGCAGAACTTGTTAGAATACAGTATGGTGGAAGTGTAAAACCTAATAATGCAAAAGAAATATTAAATATGAGTGATATTGATGGGGCTTTAGTAGGTGGAGCAAGTTTAACTAATGATTTTGTAGCTATTGTAAATTACGATTAATAATGATATAATAGTAATGCTGTAAGCAAGAAAGTGAAGGTTTTTGATATGAAAGATAGACAATATTTACTTATGATTATGGATGGGGTTGGTTTAAATGATGAAGAAAAAGGAAATGCTTTTAAACTAGCTAATACACCAAATTTAGACAGATTAACTATAAAATATCCTAATACATATATTAAGACTAGTGGAATGGCAGTAGGTCTTCCAGAAGGTCAAATGGGAAATTCAGAAGTAGGTCACACTAATATTGGTGCAGGAAGAATAGTATATCAAGAATTAACAAGAATTACAAAAGAAATAGAAGATGGTAATTTTTATAATAATGAACAATTAAAATATGCTATGGAAAATGTAAAAAGGAATGATTCTACATTACATTTATTAGGACTTGTATCAGATGGTGGAGTTCATTCACATATAAAACATTTATATGCATTACTTGAAATGGCAAAAAGGGAAAATGTAAAAAATGTATATGTACATGCTATACTTGATGGAAGAGATACTCCTCCAACATCAGCTGTAGACTATGTAAAACAACTTGAAGAAAAAATGAAAGAACTTGGAGTTGGAAAAATAGCTACAATATCTGGTAGATATTATGCAATGGATAGAGATAATAGATGGGAAAGAGTAAAACTTGCATATGACGCAATGGCTTTTGGAAAAGGACAAGATTTTAAAATAGCACAAAAAGCAATAGAAACATCATATGAATCACAAGAATTTGATGAATTTGTAAAACCTGTAGTTTTAACAGATTCAGAAGATAATCCACTTGCAACAGTAAATGACAATGATTCTATTATCTATTTTAATTTTAGACCAGATAGAGCAAGAGAGCTTACAAAAGCTTTCATACTAGACGGATTTAATGAATTTGAAACAAAAAAAATAAATAATTTAGTGTTTGTAACTATGACACAATATGATGAGACAATAAAAAATGCTTTGGTAGCATATAAACCACAAGTTTTGGTTAATACTTTTGGAGAGTATATTTCTAAAAAAGGATATACACAGTTAAGAATAGCTGAAACAGAAAAATATGCTCACGTAACATTTTTCTTTAATGGAGGAAAAGAAGAGCCATATCCTGGTGAAAAAAGAATTTTAATTAATTCACCAAAAGTTGCAACATATGATTTAAAGCCTGAAATGTCTGCATATGAAGTAACAGATAATTTAATTAAGGTAATAGAAGAAAAATCATGTGATGTAATAATAGTAAATTATGCAAATGGTGATATGGTAGGACACACTGGAAATCTTGAAAAAGCAATAGAAGCTGTTGAAGCGTTAGATAAATGTGTTGGAAGAGTAATTTCTAAGATAGAAGAAGTTGGTGGAGAAGCATTAATAACTGCAGATCATGGAAACTGTGAGCAAATGCTAGATTTAAAAACAGGTGAGCCTATAACATCACATACTACATTTGATGTACCATTAATTGTAGTATCAAATAGAGTAAAATCTTTAAACTCTGGAAGACTTTGTGATTTAACTCCTACACTTTTAACTATGATGGGAGAAAAGATACCAGAAGAGATGACAGGTGTATCACTTGTTGAATTAAATTAGTTTAGGAGGGAAGATATGGATTTTTATGAAGATGAATTAGATAATGAAAATGAACAAAAGGAAGAGCAAATAATATTTATGTGCTCTAGATGTGGATTTATGTACAATTTATCTAATCCACCAAAAAATTATCTTCCTTTTAATTACTATGTATCAAATTCTGACCCATCAATGATTAAATGTCCAAGATGTGGTAAAAAGGTAAAATTTGAAACTGTATCTGAGGAAAAATACAAAGAATATGTAAAAAAACAAGAAAAGATAAAGCAGGAAGATGAAGCTAAAAAGCAGGAAAAGAAAAGACAAAGAACAATTTCTGTTATAAAAGACGAAATAAGTTGTCTTGCAAAAGATTTAAAGGACAAGCTTTTTAGTAATAAAATAACATCTAAAAGATTTGTTGCAATCTTTGTATATGCATCTAGAAATATAGTTAGAAAGTATAATAACATAGTTAATATAGATTGGATTGATTTTAGAAAGAATATATATGAGATATCTGATGGTATACTTGAGTTATATAAAGAGCAAGAAAAAACAGAAGATATAATACAAGAGTATCAAGATGATATAGAACAAGACGAAGTATATAAAGAAGAAATTAGCAAATTCTTAGAATTAGAACACGATATCGAAGATATAGATGAAGTTGAAGAAAAAGAGAATGAACTTGAAAAGATAAATAAAGATATAAACAAAAAAGAATATAAAAAAGAAATTGAGGAAAAATATCAAAAAAGAAAAAATGAGTCATTACAAAAAAGAGAAGAAAAAGAAAGAAGTAAAAAGCTACAAGATCTTTTGTAGTTTATATAAAATATAAGGAGGAATTTTAAATGAAACAATACTTACAAATAGAATCAGTTTATGCAAGAGAAATACTTGATTCAAGAGGAAATCCAACTGTAGAAGTTGAAGTAATAGTTGATGGAGGATATGTTGGAAGAGCAGCAGTTCCATCTGGAGCATCTACAGGTGCTTTTGAAGCAGTAGAACTAAGAGATGGAGATAAATCTAGATATTTAGGAAAAGGAACTCAAAAAGCAGTTGATAATGTTAATGATATTATTGCTCCAGAAATTGAGGGTATGAATGCATTAGATCAAGTAGAAATTGATGAAGCAATGATTGAACTTGATGGAACACCAAATAAAGGAAAATTAGGTGCAAATGCAATTTTAGGTGTGTCAATTGCAGTAGCTAGAGCAGCTGCACAAGCTTTAGGAGTAAGTTTATATAATTATTTAGGTGGAGTTAATGCAAAAGAATTACCTGTACCTATGATGAATATATTAAATGGTGGAAAACACGCTGATAACACTGTAAATATTCAAGAGTTTATGATTATGCCAGTAGGAGCTGAAAGTTTTAAAGAAGCTTTAAGAATGTGTGCAGAAGTATTCCATAATTTAAAATCTGTATTAAAAGCAGAAGGTCTTGCTACATCTGTAGGAGATGAAGGTGGATTTGCACCAAACTTAACTTCTGATGAACAAGCTTTTCAATTTATTGTAAAAGCAATTGAAAAAGCTGGATATAAACCAGGAGTAGATTTCAAACTTGCAATTGATGCAGCAGCTACAGAAATGTATGATGAAGCTAAAAAAGCAGGAAAAGAAGGATGCTATTATTTCTGGAAAACAGATAAAATGTATACTAGAGAAGAAATGGTTGCTTTCTGGGAAGATATGGTATCTAAATATCCTATTATCTCTCTTGAAGATGCACTTGCTGAAGAAGACTGGGATGGTTGGAAATTACTTACAGAAAAACTTGGAGATAAAGTTCAACTTGTTGGTGATGATTTATTTGTTACTAATACAGAAAGACTTGCAAAAGGAATTAAACTTGGAGTTGCAAATTCAATTTTAATTAAATTAAATCAAATAGGAACAATTACAGAGACTTTAGATGCTATAAAAATGGCAAATAGAGCTGGATATACAGCAGTTGTTTCTCACAGATCTGGTGAAACTGAAGATACTACTATTGCTGATCTTGTTGTAGCTATGAATGCTGGTCAAATAAAGACTGGAGCTCCATCAAGAACAGATAGAGTATGTAAGTATAATCAATTAATGAGAATTGAAGAAGAATTAGGATCTGCTTCTCAATATAATGGAGAAAATGTATTCTTCAATATCAAAAAATAGTAAATATAGTAAAAAATAATACCTTCATTTTTGAAGGTATTATTTTTTTAAAAATTTTCTACTTTTTTGAGTCTTAAATTTAAATTGTTTAGTTTTTCAATAAAAATATCTTTTGAATAAGGAAATTCATCAGCATCCGAATAAGTATCATCATATGTAGATATAATATAATCTAGATGTTTTATATGTTTTAGAATTTCTTTTCTTTGAATAGACTTTTCAATAAGAAGATCGTATTTTCTTTCTACTTTATATGATTTGTGATATCCGTAGCTCTCTCATTTTCTTATCCATGTTTTGGGCAGCTTTTTCTTTTAATAAATTGGCCATTTTTAAATCTACAAATCCAAATACTATAGCTTTATGTATAGATTTAGATATATGACTTGCAGAGCAGCTATAATCTGTAGCTAATTTTTCCATTGAAATATTATCATAAACATATCTTTTACATATGTTAATTATGTCAAACTTAGTTAATTTACTTTTCATATTATACCTCCTAATATTAATTTTTGAGTATAAGATGTAAGTTATATTTAAATTATAGCATGAAATATTTTATGCGTCAAGAAATTATGTTGACATAAAAATATAAAAGTGATATAATTTAAATATGTTTAAAAGATAAGAGGCAAAGAGCTAATGTCTATTGCAAATTTTACGCCTTAGATTAGAAAGGAGTGATATGATGAATATCAAAAATGTTTTATGTGGACTATTAGTAGTCTTATTAATTGTTATAGGAGGTACATTGATATATATGGACAATGTAAAAAGTGGTTCTAAGCAACAAGTAAATAGTGATCGGGAAAATATTAGAAATTGTGAATAAGCAAAAAAAATACTTTGAAGAATATGATGACGAGTTTTGGGAAGTTACATTAAAAAATGTAACTGGAAATAAATTAAAACGAGTTAGATATGAATTTTGTGATGATACTATTCAAGAAATATATGATATAAACCCAAATGAAGAGTATAAAGTAATTGCATTTACTAAAGAAGAAGATTTTGACATTTCAGTAATTTCTACTGAATTTGAAATACCAAATATTTATGGTCAAGAATTTGAAATTACTGCCAATATAAGTGATGGAAAAATTTTAGGATCTATAAAAAATAATTCGCAAAGGACCTTATATCCTAATCAGGTTATAATATTATTTAAAGATAATACTAATAATAGCATTTATCAAAAAACTATAGAATATGCAGGATGCTTTGACAAAGAGAAAGTAATTAAGTCTGGAGATGAATTTTCATTTGAAATGGAAGTACCAGAAAATACTAGTTTTATCTCTCAAAAAGGTATTACTTTTAAATATTCAGATTTAGAGTTTAAAGAGTATCAAATATATACTCAATATGATATAAAGATGTAATTAATTTTACATCTTTTTTTCTATGCAAATATTAATTTTATTGATAATTGTATCATGGTATGGTATTATATTTGTGTATAGAAAATGAGGTAGAAAAAAGAAGAAATATAGAAGATCTTAATAAAGCGTTAACTCATTTAGATATAAATTATATTGAGAATGCAAAAAATTGTATAAAATTAATTTTAGAGGTATATTATGAAAAAGAAGAATATTTTGTTAATTATATTATTAATTATTTTTAGTATTAGTGTAGTAAGAATTGAACTTCAAAATGACACGTTTTTTTCTATTGCTGTTGGAAGGCAGATAATGGATACTGGCATTGATATGCAGGAACATTTGACATGGCATGAAGGACTTATGTATACATATTCACATTGGCTATTTGATTTAATTAATCTTTTCTTGTTTAATTTTGCTGGACTTAAAGCTATTTATATTTTTGTAGTTTTAATGACGACAATAACATCAATTACGTTATTTACAGTACTGAAGAAATTAAATAAAAATTCGTATGCTATTCCATTTATAATAACAATATTTGTGATTATAATGGGAAGTCAGTATTTTGCTGCAAGGGCGCAGATAATAAGTTATGTATTATTTATATTAGAAGTATATTTTATTGAGAAATTATTAGATACTAATAAAAAGCTATATATTTTAGGACTTATAGTTATACCAATAATAGTTGCAAATACTCATGCTGCTATGTGGTTATTGTGCTTAGTATTTTATTTACCATATTTTGCAGAAGCTTTTTTCGGATATTTTAGAGCTAAAAATAGGTGTAAAAGATTAATAACTAAAATAGAAAAGAAATTAGAATTAGAAAATAATCCTGATAAAATAGAAATATTAAAAGAAAAATTGGAAAAATTAAGAAAAGATTATGAATTATATAAAGAAAATGATAATAAAAATAATAAAATTTATATTAATGAGCATAAATATATAAAAACTTTGATTATAGTTTTCATTATAACAATATTTACGGGACTATTAACACCTATTAAAGATACACCATATACATATATTTTTAAAACAATGGGAGGAATCTCACCACAATATATAAATGAACTTAGAGCAGCTATTCCAATAGTAGATGTTGGATTTTTAGTTTATATAATTGCAAGTATATTTTGTATTGCTTCAAATAAGACAAAAATAAATTTAGCTGATGGATTTATGATGTTAGGACTTATCTTTATGTCAATGTGTTCAGTAAGATGTATATCTTATTTATTATTTATAGGAAGTATACCACTTACAAGACTTATATTTAACTATATTGGAAATTATAAGTATGATGCTGTAGATATAGCGTATGAAAAAGGAATAAATAAATATATATTTTTAAAAATATCATTTGTTTTCTATATGTTTGTAATGGCATTATCTGTATTTGTTCAAATTAATTTAGGTGGAAAATTTGTTAATGAAAAGTCATATCCAGTTGAAGCTTGTGAATATATATTAGCTAATTTAGATGTTGAAAATATGAGAATATTTAATGGATTTAATTATGGTAGTTATTTAGAGTATAAAGGAATTCCAGTTTTTATAGATTCAAGATCTGAAATGTATACAGAGCAGTATAATGATATAACTGTATTTCAAGATTTTGTAGATATTCAAAAAGGAAAAAAAAGTTATATGGAAGTCTTTGATAAATATGATATAACTCATGCATTACTTCCAAAAGATAATATAGTTACAAAGTATATATTTAATGATTCAAATTATAAATTAATATATGAAGATAGTAATTTTGTTTTATATGAAAAAGTATAATTTATATTAAAAATAGTGAGGAAAAGAAGTATGATAGAAATAAAAAATGTATCAAAATCATATGTAAAAGGAAAAAAATCAGTAGACAGTTTAAACTTAGATATTAAAGATGGTGAAATTTTTGGATTTCTAGGACCAAATGGAGCAGGAAAGACAACAACCATTAGAATGATAACAGGAATATTAGATATCGATGAAGGAGATATATTAATAGATGGAGAAAGTATAAAAACAAACTCATTGCAAGCTAAAAAAAATTTTGGATTTGTTCCAGATAGTCCAGATATGTTTTTAAAACTAAAAGGCATAGAATATTTAAACTTTATGGCAGATATATATGAAGTTCCTAAAGAAAAAAGAGTTGAAAAAATAGAAGAACTTACTAAAAAATTTGAAATATATGATGAATTAAATAGCCAAATTCAAAGCTATTCTCACGGAATGAGGCAAAAGATAGTAATATGTGCTGCTCTTTTATCTGAGCCTAAGAATTGGATATTGGATGAGCCTATGACAGGATTAGATCCAAAGTCATCCTTTGATTTAAAAGAGATGATGAGAGAACATGCAAAGTCTGGAAAAACAGTTTTCTTTTCAACACATGTATTAGAAGTAGCAGAGAAACTATGTGATAGAGTAGGAATAATAAACAAAGGAAAATTGGTATTTGTTGGAACATTTGATGAGATGAAAGAAAAATTTAAAGAAGAAGGAACATTAGAAGAATTGTTTTTAGAGATAACAGAGAAATAGATGAGTATTGGAGATTAAAATATGAATAAAATAATAAATTTAACAAAAGTTTTTTTAAAAACATCTTTTTCAAATATGAATACTCAAATGGGAATGCCAAGTAAAAGTAATAAAATAGTTTCTAAAATATTATATGTAGTATTGTTTTTATATTTAGCAGCAATAGTAGCACTTTTTAGTGGAGGAATGGTTGAATCTTTAAAGATAATAAATCAACAAGAAATATTTATAGGACTTATATTATTAGTTGTAACAGCATTTTGTGTTATTCAGACTATATTTTCTAGT
Organism: uncultured Clostridia bacterium; assembly: GCA_944388585.1. Lineage (GTDB taxonomy): Bacteria > Bacillota > Clostridia > TANB77 > CAG-465 > CAG-465. Next base: position 23,102 of record CALXJI010000002.1, on the reverse strand, counting down.
ATTAATGTTTTTTATTTTACAAAAGATAATGAATATATTTTGCCATTGCCACTTAAACCATATGAAATTATATTAGCTAGGACTAATGTTTTAATAATAACAGAATATATTGTTACTGTATTAATAGGATTTATACCACTTCTGGTTTATGGAGTTCTTACTAGTGTGAGTATGTCTTATTATTTACTAATGTTTGTAGCATTAGTATTAGTACCAATTTTACCAATATTACTTGTAAGTATTATTGTAATGATAATAATGAGTTTTGCAAAAATTACTAAAAACAAAAATAAATTTCAGCTAATAGCAACTATTTTGGTATTATCTATTGTCATAGCTCTTTCTTTATCGACAACTAAATTACAAGATGATATCACAAATGAGCAATTAGCACATATGTTGGTAGAAGCAAATGGAATGGTTGATTTATTAAAAGGATATTTTCCTACTTTAGATTATGCAATAAGTTCTTTAACAAGTGATTCTATAGTAGTGGCGTTAATTGAATTATTAAAAGTTTTAGTGTTTACAATAAGTGGTGTAATAGTATATGTATTTATAGCTCAGAAAATCTATTTTAAGGGATTGGTTGGAAATTTATTTAGTAGTAGTTCAAAAAAGAAAAATATAAAAATTAATACAAATAAATATAATAATAGCAAGCTATATAAAAGTTATATATATAAAGAATTTAAGTGCTTAATAAGAAACCCAGTATTTTTTATGCAGTGTTTATTACCAGCCATTTTAATTCCATTACTAATGATAGTAATGGTAATATTACAAATGAAAAATTCTATTACTCCTCAAATGAGTGAGCAGTTAAATAGTTTTAATGGAAATACTTTTATAGTTGCTTGTGTAATATTAGGTGTTATACAGTTTTTTTCAATGTTTATATATATAGCTATTACAGCGATATCAAGAGATGGTAAAAATGCAATATTTATGAAATATATACCAGTATCTTTGTATAAACAATATATATATAAGTGTATTCCTAATATTGTTATGGGAAGTATTACTTCAATAATTTCTATAGTTGTAGCAAATATAATATTAAAATTAGACATGTTAATGATTGTATTGGTATTTATAGCAGCAATTATAATGAATGTAGCTGAAAGTATTATATTAATAATTATAGATTTAAAAAGACCAAAACTTGAATGGGACTCAGAATATGCAGTAGTAAAGCAAAACTTTAATTTGATTTTTCCAATGATAATATCTATGATTGCAATTTTTATTATTATACTAGCTGGAGTTTTTTTGACAAATATTAATGTATATATAGGTATTATAATATTATCTTTAATTTTTGCAATTATATTATATTTTGCTAATATGTATTTATATAAAAACCAAAATAGATTAGCAAGTAGAATTATGTAAGAATTGGAGGTGAATAGATGCAGATAAAAGAAATAAAAAATGACTTAAGTGAAGCTTTAGATTTGGTATGGAGAGTATTTTTAGAATATGAAGCTCCTTTCTATACGGATGAGGGAATAGATACTTTTCATAAATTTATTATGGACAAGGAAAAAATGAGTACATTAACTTTTTACGGAATGTATGATAATGAAAAAATAATAGGAGTCATAGCTACAAGAAATAATGGAAATCACATTACATTATTTTTTGTTGATGGAAAGTATCATAAAAAAGGTATAGGAAAAAAGTTATTTGAAAAAGTGTTAAAAAATGCTACATCTAAAGTAATTACTGTAAATTCATCAGTGTATGCTGTAGAAGTATATCATAAGCTTGGATTTATAGATGCTGATACAGAAAAAGTGGATAACGGAATAAGATTTACACCAATGAAATTAATATTAAGATAAATTAGGAGGAATATAATTATGGGTAAAAAGAAAATTGTATTTATTGTTATAGGAATAATAATTTTAGTTCTATTAGGAATATTTGGATATATGGTAGCTGATGAGATGAATCAAACAAATAAGCTAATAATAGAAGTAGATGAAGTATCTCAAATGTTTAATCAGACAAGTCTAGATTATGAAGCTATAGAACAAAAACTTTCAACTAATGTATCAAAAGGAGATTATTTGGTAGTTGAAAAAGCTGTTAAGCAATATTTATCTGATGCTTTAGCATCAATGAAAGAATTGCAATCAGTAGTAGATGATGACAGAATTACTACATTATTAACTATAGATAATTATGCAGAAGATGGACCGGATTTTGTAAATACTAAAGAATATATACAAAATACAAGAACTACTTTAGAAAATCTAAAAAATGAATTTATTTCATATACTACACAAGAAAAAATGGATGAATATATAAGTGATAAAGGTTTAGACGAGTATTATATAGAGCTATATAATGAGCTTATGGGTGGAGATAAAATAATGCAAGCAGATATAGAAGAGCTAGAAAGCTCACTTGATAGTATTATAAATATGCTAAGTAATACAGAAGTAGTAATAGACTTTTTAATAGAAAATAAAGATTCTTGGAAATTACAAGGTGAAAATATTGTATTCTTTTCAAATGATTTAGTAAATGAATATAATGAACTTACATCAAACATATATTAATATAAAAAGATGAGCTAAAAATCTAGCTCATCTTTTTATATAAAATTTGTATAAATATGTAGATAAGTAGATTAAATAAATAGATATATTTTGTTGTTTAAATAGTCTAAAAGTGGTATAATTATAGAGCATGTATATGTATTTTTTAAATATTTATAGCATATTTTAGGAGGATAATATGTCTTCAAATACTGTATTTTTTTGTAAAGAGTGCGGATATGAATCGGCAAAATGGCTGGGAAAATGTCCTGGATGTAATAATTGGAATAGTTTTGTAGAAGAAAGAGTTAATAAAAAAAATAGTTCAAAAACGAATTTAAGATATTCGACTAGTTTTTCAAAAAATAATATTGTAAAAAAATTAAATGATATTATAGTAAAAAAAGAAGTAAGATTAGATACTGGTTTTGAAGAATTAAATAGAGTATTTGGTGGTGGAATAGTTGAAGGATCTTTAAACTTAATAGGTGGAGAGCCTGGAATTGGAAAATCTACATTAATAATGCAAGTTTGTTCAAATTTATCACATAATGGTATAGTCTTATATGTATCAGGAGAGGAATCAGAAACGCAAGTAAAATTACGAGCTGATAGACTTAAAGTTAAATCAGATAATATATTATTTTTTAATGAGACAAATATAGATAGTATAGAACAAAAAGTTGAGGAGATATCACCTAAATTTTGCATTGTAGATTCAATTCAAACAATGTATGATGAACAAATAAGTTCTACTCCTGGAAGTATTTCTCAAGTTAAAGAAGTCACAGCTAGACTTATGTATCTTGCAAAACATAAAAATATAACTACTATAGTTATAGGTCATGTAACAAAAGATGGAGTAATAGCAGGTCCCAGAATATTAGAACATATGGTAGATACTGTTATTTATATAGAAGGAGAGAGATTTTTAAGTCATAGAATAGTAAGAGGAGTAAAAAATAGATTTGGATCTACTAATGAGATTGGTGTTTTTGATATGAAAGATGAAGGGATGGTAGAGGTAAAGAATTTGTCAGATGTTTTTCTTACAAAATCTGAACAGAATTTGCCAGGAACTGCTATAGTTGCAACTGTTGAAGGCACGTCTACAATACTAATGGAAGTACAAGCGCTTACCACTCACTCATATTATAATATACCAAGAAGAGTTGCAAATGGGATAGATTTAAATAGATTAAATATGTTAATTGCTGTTTTAGAAAAAAGATGTAATTTTAATTTAAGTATGCAGGATATATATGTAAATGTTATAGGAGGTATGCGTATAGATGAACCTGCTGTAGATCTAAGTATAGCTATAGCAATAATTTCTAGCTATAAAAATATACCTATAGATCAGAAAACTGTTTTTTTAGGAGAAATTGGACTTACTGGAGAGATTAGAAATATAACAAATTTTGAAAAGAGAGTAAAAGAAATTTCTAAACTTGGATATAAGACAATATATACTAATAAAAGACAAATAGATAATTTTAAAGATAAAATAGATGCTAAGCTTGTAGGAATATCATCTATTGATGAGGCAATTTCTAAAGTATATAGTAATTAAGGGGGTAAAAATTGAAACAAGAAGAAGTTTTAGATATATTGAGAAAAGTAGCACCAGGAACAGAGTTAAGAGCAGGATTAGATAATATTTTAAAAGCAAAAACAGGAGCACTTATTGTATTATCTGAAAGTGAACAAGTAATGAATATTGTTGACGGTGGATTCAAATTAGATTTAGATTTTACACCTGCTAATATATATGAACTATGTAAAATGGATGGAGCTATAGTTGTAAGTAAAGATTTAAAAAAAATATTAAGAGCAAATGTACAACTTGTACCAGATCATAAAATAAAGACTGTTGAAACAGGCACAAGACATAGAACAGCTGAGCGTACTGCAAAGCAAACAGATGAGATAGTAATATGCATATCTCAAAGAAGGGGAATTATAACAATTTTTAAAGGTGATTTTAGATATGTTGTAAATGATACTGAAGCTGTTATAATGGAAGCAACGCAGATGTTAGAGACTCTTGAAAAGTATAAAAGAGTATTTGATCATATGCTTAATGTTTTGACAGAACATGAATTTGATGATATTGTATATTTAGAACTTGTTGCAAATGCAATATATAGAAGTGAAATGATTATGAAAATGAAAACGGAAGTTGAAAGGACTATAGTTGAACTTGGAAATGAAGGAAGACTTGTAAATATACAACTATTGGAGCTAATAGATAATGTAGAGCAAGAAGAAAAACAAATAATACAAGATTATATGATACCTAGTAAAATAAAGGATAAAAAAGCAGCAGACAATATTTTAGAAGAAATAAGAAAATTGGATAGAAAGGGGCTAATAGACTCTGAAAAGATAATAAAAATATTAGGATATGAAGCAGATAGTACAACTGAACTTTTAGATATGAATGTATCTCCAAGAGGATATAGAGTACTAAATAAAGTTCCTAAGATGCCAGTTAGTGTTATTGAAAAGATAGTTGAATCATTTGGAACTTTACAAATGGTATGTAATGCAACTGTAGCACAATTAGATGATGTTGATGGAATAGGTGAAAGAAGAGCAAAGATTATAAATCAATCATTAAAGAGATTACAAGAGCAGAATATTTTGAAACTATATAATATTTAAGTACCTTTATAGGTACTTTTTTGTATATAAGTAAAATTTATATAGAATATAAAAATAATATATTTTACATAATATTAAAACTGCATTATAATATAATTATAGAATATATTAATTATTTTAAATTGAAGGAGAAATATTTATGGAAAAGAAAAATTTAAATGAAAATTTTATTAAAAAACTAAAAGATACAAAAACTGTTGTAACTCACTTTGGAGATGATTTAGATAATAGATCATCAATATATGCACTAGAAAAATGGGCAAGAGAAAATGGAATCTTAGAAGAAGATGAAACGATTACTGTAGAGAGAGTTCCTGCTGGAAAAGTTAAAGAAGGATTTATTAATTTAGATACTGGTGGACATATAGGATGTAGAGAAGATGAAGAAACTATAGTAATTGATGGTAATCCAAAAGAAGGAATAAAATCTGCAATACAAGCACTAGTAGAAAGGCTAAATATTCAAGTACCAAATCAAATTTTAGAAATAGCAGATACTATGCCAACAAAAATAAGTCCATTTGATACTAGATCAGGTCTTTCTTTACAAAAGTATACTAATATAGAAAATGTTTTTGAAATGGCAAAAGAGGAACTTTTGGATAAAGAATTAACTGATGAACAACTAGAAAAATATGGACTTATGGAAGCTCAAAAATCACAACAAAAAATTGTTGATGAGGCGGTTGAAAAGATAAAAAAATATACAAAGGAGCTTTCAAATGGTGAAAGTGTTGTTATATCGCCCGAATTTATAAAAGCTGGTTCAATTATAGCATATGAAATGGGAATAAACTATTTTGCATCTATTGATGCACATAAATCTGGTCAGGGTATTACTTTCGCTATAAATGCCAAGCCTGGAAAAGTATTACCAGGTAATGTAAGAGAATATGGTAATAAATTGGTTGAGCAGTATAAAAATCAAGACGGAACTAGTGGTGTTTTCGTACATCCAAATAATTCTATGGTAGTTGCAGGAGGACCAAAAAATCCAGATTTTAAAATAGATATGTCAAAAGAAGATATGATAAATAAAATAGATGTACTATTTAAAGAATATGCAAGAGAAGATCTAAAAAAACAAATAGAGCAAGAGGATAAAATGAAAAATAAATTATTAAATGAAAATATTATTTTAGATGAAAAGGAAAATCAAGCTAAAGATTTAGAAAAAGAAGTTCAAGGGTTAAATAAAAAAAATATAGATAAAAGTATAAAAATGTAGGTGAACATATGAAAGATATAAGTATATTAGATAATATATTTGAAATTGAAGAAAATATAAAAAGTAATTTAAATTATATTATAAAAGGAAGAAGACTAGATGAATTATCAGATGAAGAGTTAATTTTATTAAAAGAATTATATTTATTAATCAATAAACAATTAGAAAATAGAATTGAATTTAAAAAGAAAAAAATATCAGATATTAGAGAAAAAATAAGTAACATAATTTATAACAAGTAACAAAAATGTAACAATTGTGAAACATTTTAAAATTATGTAAAATTGCAAATGAGATAAGCTAAATATTCGAAAAAAATAAAATTACATGTTGCTAAATAATCAGCTAAATTTTAATACTAAGTTACATAATTGCAATTTTGAAATTATAATACATTTTTTAAAAAAAATTTTATAATAATTCAAAATATTACATATGTATTACAACAAAAAGTACTAATTTAACATAATAATGAAATTGTGATATAATATAAGTATAAAGAGGTGTTTAAAATGAAAAGATGGTTATTTGCAATAATGACAATTACATTAAGCTTTAGTATAAATAATATATTTGCTAAAGAACAAGTACAAATATATGATGATCCTGAAATTGTAAATGAGGGAACAGTAACAATAAATTTTTTAAGTAAAATAAGAGATGACGCAGAAGAAGAAATTGATAATCCAAAAGTAGAAGGAGTACAAATAGAATTATATTATAGAGAAAATGGTCAAATGGTAAATATAAAAGAGTTACCACAGTTTATAGGAAAAAATTTAAACTTAGTAAGTGATGCTAATGGTCAAATAATATTAAATAATTTTCCATATGGATTCTATGAATATTATATAATTTATGTTCCATTTGGATATAAATTGGATTCGGAAGTAAGAAAAATCGATTTGAATATTTTAAATAGTTATATTAATAAATATGACTTTATAGTAGAGGATTTGCAATTTGCAGAAGGTAGTACCATAATAGAAGAAGATCCTATTGAAGAAGATCCAATAATAATAGAAGATGATAAGGAAGAAGTAATAATTGAGAATAATACTTCTAATGAATCTATAAAAAATGATCATAATATAGATGAAAATATTGGACAATCAAATAGTTATTTAAATTTAAATAATACAAGTATTAATAGTATTATAAAAGATTCATACGATAATGAAAAAGAAGATAGTGATAGTAATGATGTTTTAAATGATAGAATTACTAATAAGATTAAACCGATAAAAAACAATATTAAATTAGATATTATAAGCGCTATGAAAAATATAAAAATTAATGATAATATAAAAACAGCTATTTTAGATAATTATAGAGATTTTCATAAAATATACATAATATCAGATATGCCACCAGTAAATAAAAATAAAAAACATAAAAAGATTATAACTATTGAAAAAGTGGCAATGAAAAATAGTAGTATAAATAATATTAATTATGTACATTTAGGAGTACAAAGAAAAATTATGAGCTAACAATCACACTTCTTTATATAGAGATGTTCTAGAAATTCTAGAACATCTTATTTATTCTTGATATTTTTTGACAAATTGCAATATTTAAAATATAATATATGTGATTGATAGGAGATATATTTATGAAGATAATTGTAGGAAAAAATTCTGGATTTTGTTTTGGAGTTAGAAGAGCTATTAGTGGTACAGAAGAACAGGTAGAAAAATACAAAAAAATAAAATGTTTGGGTCATTTAGTACATAATGAAATAGTAACAAAAGAATTGGAAGAAAAAGGAGTTACTTTTATTAATGATATCTCAGAGGCTGAGAGTAACTCTGTACTTATAATAAGAGCTCATGGAGTTTCAGAAAATATATATAAACAAGCAAAAATGAAAAATATAAAATTAATAGATTATACATGTCCTAAAGTTTGCCAAATTCATAATAAAATAAAAGATGCAGCGGATAAAGGATATCAAGTAATTTTAATCGGAAAAAAAGAACATCCAGAAGTTATTGGATCGAAAGGCTATGCTTCTAATGTTATTATATTAGATAATGTTGAAGATGTAGAAAATTTAAAAGATTATGAAAAAGTCTTTGTTATAGTTCAAACAACATTTTCTTATGATAAATATAAATTAATAGAAAGTGCTTTAGCAAAAAGGTATAAGAATATTGAATTTGTTAACTCTATATGTGAGAGTACAAAATTAAGGCAAGAAGAATGTAAAAAAATAGCAGAGCAGGTAGATTTCATGATAATAATTGGTGGGATCAAAAGCTCTAATACACAAAAACTATATGAAGTTGCAAGGAAAATAAATAAGAATAGTATAATGATTCAAGATGAAAATGATGAGAAAATAAATGAGTGTAAAAAACATAATTCTATAGGTATTATGTCTGGAGCATCTACACCAAATTATGTAGTAAGTAATCTTGTAAAAAAATTAGAAAATTTGTAGGAGGAGAAAAAATGAATTTTAAAGAGGAATTAAAAAAATATCAAAATTATATTGATGAAGAATTAAATAAGTATTTTATTGAAGATAACACTTATGAAAAGAGGTTAAGAGAATCTATGAGATATAGCCTTTTGGCAGGAGGAAAAAGAATAAGACCTATACTTATGTTAGCTACTTATAAATTATTTAAAGAAGATTTTGAAAAATGTTTACCATTTGCTATAGCAATGGAAATGGTACATAATGCAAGTTTAATACATGATGACATGCCATGTATAGATAATGACGATTTTAGACATGGAAAACCAACTAATCATAAGATGTATGATGAATGCACAGCATTGCTAGCAGGAGACGCATTATTTAATTATTCCAATATTGTTATTACGAATGATTTAAGAGATGAGTTAGATATTAAATTAATTAGTATGAAAATAATGGCTTTAAATGAATTTGTTAAAGCTAAAGATAGAATGATTGCAGGGGAATATTACGACACTGTAAGTGAAGGAAAAATTTTAACATTAGAGCAGCTTGAATATATGCATAAAAATAAAACTGGAGCACTGATTAAAGAATCTGTAAGAATCGGTGCATTACTTGGTGGTGCAACAAACCAAGAATTACAAGTCCTTACTACTTTTGCTGAAAATATTGGTCTTGCTTTTCAAATAAAAGATGATATTTTATCTGAGATTGGTGATAGTAAAAAAACTGGAAAACCAGTTGGAAATGATAGAGAAATGAAAAAGGCAACTTATGTTACAAAATATGGTCTTGAAAGAGCTCAAGAGATGTTAGATGATGTAATAAATGATGCTATGTCTGGAATTAGAGCCTTTGGAGATAAGTCAGAATTTTTATTGAATTTGGCATTATATATAAAAAATAGAGAACGTTAGGAGAGGAATACTATGATAATAGATGAAAAGGGACCTAAACATATTGCTATTATAATGGATGGAAATAGAAGATGGGCAAAAGCAAAGGGATTAAAACCTAATGACGGTCATAAAGCGGGCGCTGAAAATGTTAAAAAAATTGTAAAATATGCATATGAATGCAATTTAAAATATTTAACATTATATGCTTTTTCTACAGAAAATTGGAAAAGAGATAAGACAGAAGTTTCTCTTTTAATGAAATTGTTAGAGAAGTTTACAGATGATCTTTTAAATGGAAATGAAAAAAGAGAAATAAGAATTAAAATTTATGGTGATATAACACCATTAAATAAAAAGCTTCAAGATAATATAAGAAAATTAGAAGATAGTACAAAAGAATATAATAAAATGGTATTAGGAATATGTTTAAATTATGGTGGTAGAGATGAGATATTAATGGCCACTAAAAGTATAGTTAATGATGTGTTATCTGGTAAAATTAAAAAAGAAGATGTAACAAAAGAAATGATATCTTCATATCTATATACTAAAGATATTCCAGATCCAGATTTAATAATTAGGACAAGCAATGAGTATAGACTTAGTAATTTTCTAACATGGCAGTCTACATATTCAGAATTATATTTTCCATCTAATGTTATGTGGCCCGATTTTGATGAAAAACAATTTGATAAAGCTATTGAAGAATACATAAAAAGAAATCGTAGATTTGGTGGAAATTAAGGTATAGTATTCAAAAAGAAAGTTCAATTCCTTTACTTTTTAATAAATTTGTGGTATAATATAAGTGTATTACTGAGATTTAAAAAGAAGGGGGAATGTTTAGTGTTTAGTGTAGGAGATAAAGTAGTTTATCCAATGCATGGAGCTGGTACAATTGAATCTATAGAAGAAAAGGAAATGCTTGGTAATGTAGATGATTACTATATTATAAAAATGCCTATTGGTGGAATGAAGTTAATGGTTCCTACTAATAAGGTTGATGATATAGGCGTAAGAGAAGTTTCTCAAAGATCAGAAGCAGACAAAGTATTTGCAGTTCTTGAAAAACCTAAAGATCCTTACATTCATGATGTTAATTGGAGTAAGAGATACCATCTTAACGTAGAAAAAATTAAATCAGGTAACATATTAGAAGTCGCAGAAGTTGTAAGAGAACTATCACATAGACATATGGAAAGAGGCTTATCGATTGGTGAGAAAAAGATGCTTGCAACATCAAAAAATATTTTATTAAGTGAAATGGTTCTTGCAGAAGATCAAGATAAAGAGCTATTAGAAAATAAAATAGATAGTATTATAAAAGAATCATATGCTGCAGGAATTATGAATGAGGCTTCTAATGCAAGTGAAAATGGAGATGTAAGTTTATAATCTCTATAAATAATAATATTTTAAACATATAAAAAGACTTGAAAATTTATTTTCAAGTCTTTTTATAATATATTAATTGTATAATAACTAATGTGTTATAAAAATTTAAATTACTATTTTAAAAATTATGTATTATTTATGTTTTAAAATTGACAAATATATTTTTTTATGATAACATCACTCTAAATTTGTATACTTTTTATTCACTATTTAATAAGGAGTGTGGTAATTATGAATAATGGTATTATAGACTTACATGTTCATTCAAAATATTCTGATGGTTTTGATGATGTAAGTAGAATTATAGAGACCGCAAAAAAAAATAATGTTAAATATTTGTCATTAACGGAACATTATAATATTTCTTCATATAAAATAGCAACTGAAATAGCAGGAAAAGATATTGAAATAATAAAAGGAATTGAAATTGGAACTGATATGGTAAATTATAATTCAGAAAACAAACATGTATGCCATATATTAGCATATTATGTTTCAAATGATATATATAAGTTATTAGATTTATATGAGGTAGATAGATATGAATGTGTGTTAGAGACAATTGAATTGTTAAATTCCAACAAAATTTATATTGGAATAGAGGATGTTTTAAAATATTCAAGGGATGATAATAGTATAGGAAGATATGACATTGCTATAGCTTTAAAGGAACTAAAATATGTAAATTCTATAAATGAAGCTTATGAAAAATATTTAGATTATAATGGAACGAGTTATGTTAAAAGAAGAAAGCTAAATCCTTTTGAGTTAATAAAAAAGATAATACAATATGGAGGTGTTCCTGTTCTTGCTCATCCTAGAAGTCTAAGAATGAAAAGTGAAGAAGAAATAAAATTTATTAAAGAACTTATTAATGTAGGTTTATGTGGAATAGAAGTATACAATCCAAATAATGGCATAGAACGAAGAAATAGATATTTAAAATTATGTAAGGAATATTCTTTAGTACCAACTGTTGGTAGTGATTATCATGGACGGAAATAGAAAACCATTAGTAGAAATAGGTAAAGGTATAAACGATAATTTGAATATATCTGATGCTAATATTATCGACATGCTAAAGGTAAAAAGAGAATATATAGCGAGCAAAAAAATAAAGACTTGATTTATTCAAGTCTTTTATATTATGTCCATATTAGTATTATAGTTTATTTCGAAGTTATCTTTATAGTCATCAAGAGTTTTATTTAATTGATCTTCAAAATCTTCTCCATAGTCTTCAATATTTTCATTTAAAGTATTTTGAAAATCATCTAAATTGTTATAAAGTTCACTTCCAAAACTACCAAGTGCTGCAATACCTAAAGCTATAACAGCAACAATTAAAAGAATAGTTAATATAATTCCTATAACTCCTGTTACAATACCAGCTACAGAAAGTCCTTTTTTACTAGAATTTATTCCGATTATTCCAAGAATTATTGCTACAATTCCTGCTGGAACAGATACGTACCACACACATGAAAGGACTATTGCTATAATACCAAGTACAAGTGCTGCTATACTAAAACCTTTTTTGTCTTTCTTTTCCTCATTAAGTACAGTTCCAGTATTAATAGTAGTGCCAGTATCATTTTGTACATATGTTGATTGATTTTGTTCATTGTTATTATCCATAAATAGGCTCCTCCTTTATATAAAAATATTATACTATATTTTTACATTATATTACAACAAAATTCTGAATTTTTAATAAATATTTCGCATTATAGTATATATTGTTATTAATATTGCAAATATAATTACATAATAATATTTGGGATAAATAAAAGTTAATATTTTCTCTTTTTTATTTAAATTAATTAAATATATTATATTAAACAATAATAGATATATAATTGTTATAAAGAATATAGAGTGATCTTTAAATGCTTGGATAAAATTTCCTTGCAAAATATTTCTTATACATCTAGTTCCTCCGCAAGATGGGCAATATATATTTAGATATTTATACACAATGCATTCAGGTATATATTGTATAAGAGAACTATTTATAAATATTTTTAACAAAATAACTAATAAAAATTCTATGATTAATATTTTTAATGCTTTCATAAGAAATCTCCAATAGAATTATACTATAAAAACATTTTATATACAAACATTATAAAAAAATGTCGTTTTTTGTCATGTGTACTGTAAAGTGTACTAAAATAATACAAAAAGTCACATATAATATGTACAGGTGATAAAGTGGAAAAGTTAAAAATTGTAAAAGAAATAAAAAGTAAAGATACTATAACAAGAACTATTAGAATTAGTGGAGCTACATATGATAAAATAAATGAACTTGCAGATAAGAATGGGATAAAATTTAATAATGTAGCTAATCAGCTAATAGAGTATGCATTAAAAAATTTAGATGATGAAAAGAAAAATAAAAATGGTGTAGAATTAAAGAAATAGTTTGCATATTTTATATATATGTGATAAAATAATTAAGTATTCTACATTATTGGGCTATCGCCAAGCGGTAAGGCATCGGACTCTGACTCCGACATGCGCTGGTTCGAATCCAGCTAGCCCAGCCAAATTTAAAATCACTAAGAAATTATCTTAGTGATTTTTATTGTTTTTTCAAAAATCTATAATTTGTAATTACAAATTTTTAAGTAGTTTAATATTATCTATAATTTGAATTTTCATTGCTAGAATCATAATCTTAAATTCTATAAATTTATTATATTATATTATATTATATTATATTATATTTTCTTCTTAGTTTAACTTATATAATTGTATTATAAATTAGGAATATATAAAAGAATAATAGACATAATATTTATATATTGCAACAGTGTCAAATTGACTTTATAAATAAATTATGTTATAATTATACTTGTCTTATTACGTGATTATATATTCTTAATAATAGGAATTTATAGCAATCTTGCTAATAAAAATAAATTGTACGGGTATAAAAGTTATGTTAATGTAAATTGAAAAATATATAGTAAAGGAGAGATTTAATGGAAGAAGACAATAACAAAAGCAAAAATACTTCTAGATCTAACAAAGACACTAGTAGTAAGAAGACAAATAGTATTACAAGAAAATTAAAAAAAGATACAAAAGAGAAATTAAAAAAATCTAAAGATAAAGAAATAATTATTGAAAATATACAGCAAGAAGAAGTAAAGGAAAATGTGAAAAAAGAAAAAACTAAAAATAGTATATTTGCAAAATCTAAATTAAAAATAATACCACTTGGTGGTTTAAATGAAATAGGTAAAAATTTAACTGTTTTTGAATATGAAAATGAAATAATTGTAGTGGATTGTGGTTTAGCTTTTCCAGAAGATGAGATGTTAGGTGTAGATCTTGTTATACCAGATATTTCATATTTGGAAAAAATTAAAGATAAAGTAAAAGCTGTATTGATAACACATGGACATGAAGATCATATAGGAGCTATACCATATTTTCTAAAGAAGATTAATGTACCAGTTTATGGAAGTAAATTGGCACTTGGATTAATAAAAGTAAAACTTGCAGAACATAACTTAGATAAACAAACAAAACTTGTTACTATAGAGCCTAGACAAATTATTAAATTTGGAAAATTTAAAGTTGAATTTATTAGGGTAACCCACTCTATAGCTGACTCTATGGCAATTGCTATAACAACACCTGTAGGAACAATATTACATACAGGCGACTTTAAAGTAGATTATACACCAATTGATGGAGGATATATAGATTTACAAAGAATAGCAGAACTTGGTAAAGAAGGAGTAACATTATTATTATCTGATAGTACTAATGTTCAAAGACCAGGACATACTATGTCAGAAAGAAGTGTAGGTAAAGAATTTGATAGATTATTTACTAATTGTAATAAGAGAATTATTGTTGCAACATTTGCATCAAATGTACATAGAATGCAACAAATTATAAATTCAGCTGTAAAATTCAAAAGAAAAGTAGCAGTTGTTGGACGTAGTATGGTAAATGTTTTAAGTGTTTCTCAAGAGCTTGGATATTTAAATGCTCCTGAAGGAACAATAATAGATATAGATAAAATAGGTATGTATAATCCTGAACAATTAGTTATTATAACAACAGGATCTCAAGGAGAACCAATGGCAGCTCTATCACGTATGTCTGTTGGTGAGCACAAAAAAGTTCAAATAACTCCAGATGATATGATAATTTTTTCATCATCTGTAATACCTGGAAATGAAAAATCAATAGGTAGAGTTATAGATGAGCTTGAAAAACTTGGAGCAGAAGTTATATATAATCAAATAGCTGATGTTCATGTTTCTGGACACGCTTGTCAAGAAGAATTGAAATTAATGTTAAGTCTAGTAAGACCTAAATATTTTATGCCTGTTCATGGTGAATATAGATTTTTAAAACAACATGGTCAACTTGCTGTTGATACTGGTGTCCCAAAAGAGAATATATTTATTATGGAAAATGGTAGAATATTAGAATTAGATAAAAATGGTGCCAAGATGACAACACAAGTTACATCAGGTATTGTTTTAGTTGACGGTTTAGGTGTTGGAGATGTTGGAAACATTGTATTAAGAGATAGACAATTATTATCTGAAAATGGTATGATAATAGTAGTTATGTCTTTAGATAGAAAAACTGCAAAAGTTGTATCAGGACCAGATATTGTAACGCGTGGTTTTGTATATGTAAGAGAAAATGAACCACTTATTGAAGAGATTAAGGAAGTAGCTAAAAAAGAACTTGATAAATGTGAAGATCAGAATATACATGAATGGTCAACTATAAAAACAAGACTTAGAGAAACTTTAATAAAATATATATATGGAAAAACAAAAAGACAACCAATGATACTTCCTATTTTGATGGATGTAGATATGGATAAGAAATAGTTATAATAAAGGAGTTTTTAGTATGGAAATGATGGATAAAGATTACGAAAGAAAATGTTATGAGTTAGCATATTTAATATTTCCAGATGTAGATGAGACAGTAGACGATTTAGAAATTAAATATCCCGAAAGAACTGATTTAAAAGCTGATGCAAAGGTTGTAAGAATAGGGCCTTCACCAACAGGTCTTATGCATACAGGAACATTATTTCAGGCTATGATTAATAAAAAGCTTGCTTCTCAAAGTGAAGGTGTTTTTTATGTTAGAATAGAAGATACAGATCAAAAAAGAGAAGTGGAAGGTGCAGTAGATGAGATTATAAATGGATTAAAGCATTTTGAACTTATGCCTGATGAAGGCGTTGTAGGAAAAGATAAAGAAATTGGTCATTATGGTCCATATACTCAATCTAAAAGAGGAGATATTTATAGAGTATGTGCTAAGCATTTAATTGAAATAGGTAGAGCATATCCTTGTTTTTGTACACAAGAAATGCTACAAAAAACACATGATGCTCAAGTAGCTAACAAAGTAATACCAGGCTATTATGGAGTATACGCAAAATGTAGAAATATTTCTATAGATGAGTCAATAGAAAGAGTAAAAAGAGGAGAAAAATTTATTTTAAGATTTAGATCAAATGGCTCTCATTTAAAGAAAATTACTTTTAAAGATGGTGCAAAAGGAAAAATTGAGATGGCAGATAATGATGAGGATATAGTTATTATAAAATCAGATGGATTACCAACATATCATTTTGCACATGTATGTGATGATCATTTTATGCATACAACTCATGTTGTACGTGCAGAAGAATGGTTACCATCTGTACCAAAACATTTACAATTATTTGACGCTATGGGATTTAAAGCACCACATTATATTCATACACCTACAATAATGATTAAAGATGGAGATTCAAAAAGAAAATTATCTAAAAGAAAAGATAAAGTTGCGGCAGTTTCATATTTTATTGCTGCAGGATATCCAGTTGAAGGTGTAAATGATTATTTGATGACTATTTTAAATACTGATTTTGAAATGTGGAAAGCTCAAAATAAGGATAAATCATATAAAGATTTTGAATTTAAATTAAGTAAAATGAGTAGTGCTGGTTCTTTACTTGATATACCAAAACTTAATGATTTATCTAAAGAGGCAATAGCTAAAATGAGTTCTTCTGAAGTATTAGAAAATGTGCTTGAATGGTCTAAAGAATATAGTAAGGATTTTTATGATATAATATCTAAAGATTTAGATTATTCTAAGAAAGTATTTGGTCTTGAAAGAGACAATGCAACAAAAATTAGAAAAGATATATATAAATGGGAAGATGTAGAAGATACATTTAGATATTTCTTTGATGATATTTATCAAAAAGAACTTGATGAAAAAGGATATATAATAGATTCTTTATGTGATGAAAAACCACAAATTACAAAAGATATAATTAAGAAGTCATTAGATGAGTATATTAAAGTATATAATGAAAATGATACTAAAGACGAATGGTTTGAAAAAATGAAAAATGTAGCTCAAAGCTTAGGATTTTGTGTTAATATGAAAGAATATAAAAAAGAACCTGAAAAGTATATAGGAAGTATAGCAGATTTTTCTTCAATAGTTAGAATGGCTATTACTAATAAAAAGAATACACCTGATATATATAGCATAATGCAACTTTTAGGAAGAGAAAAAACAATAAATAGAATGAAAGAAGCTATGTCTAAAGTATAAAGGATGTGATAAAAATGCTTACAAATGATAAAATAGTTGAAAATATAAAAACAACTATGGCAGTTGAGGGCTTATTCTTACAAGATAGAGATGTTTCCCTTATTAATCAATTTTTAGATAATCAAATAACTGAACAAGAAGGAATAGATATTATAAAAAAAGATATAATATCTAAGATGAATGATCAAAATGTATGATGCAATAAACTCTAAATATACATATAAGGGAACAGATATATTAAAAAATAAATTAGGTATAAAAGATGAGAAACTTTTAAAAGAGTATGAAACAAGAATAGTAGCATTTAAAATTGCTACTATTAGTACTGTGATATTACCTATGGATTATACTCCAGAAAGATTAAAGTTTATTCACAAATATTTATTTGACGATATATTTTATTTTGCTGGTGAGTATAGAGAGGAAAATATAACAAAAGGAAACTTTAGATTTTCTGAATTTGAGTATATAGAAGAAAACATACAAAGAATATTTAATAATATAAAAATTGATGAAATGAAAAAAATGTCATTTAATGATTTTGTAAAGCAAATTTCATATATAATGACAGAGCTTAATGTATTACATCCTTTTAGAGAAGGAAATGGTAGAACTATTAGAGAACTTGTAAGAGAGATATGTTTTGATTGTGGTTATGTTATAGATTGGTATGAGATAAATCATGACGATATTTTAAGGGCAAGTATTAAAGCTGTAGTTGATGAAACAGAACAAATCAAAATGCTTAGAAGAAGTATTAAGAAAATGCATTAAACAGTGACAATATTTTATAGCTTTCATATAATATATTAGTGTTATAATACACTAAATATAAAGGAGGCAAAATATGTGTTGCTGTAATAACCGTAACAGATGCAATAACTGGAACAATAATTGTTGTTGTAATAACAATAATAACTGCTGCTGTAATAATAACAACAATTGTTGTAAAAGATGTTGCACTTGTTGCTGTTGTCAAGATCAACTACCGGGCTCATTTACTATATGTTGCAAGGAAACTTGTCCTGTAACTCAAACTGGTACATGGACTGATCCAAATCAAGGATTACCATGCAACTGTAGTACAATAGCTTTCTAGTTAAATAGATCTTATAAGCTACTGGTATAAATCAGTAGCTTTTTTTTGCATTTTATTGTTAATTGTAATTATTTATGATATTATATGAAAAGGAAAGCAGGAGGTAGATTATGTATAAAACTGTTGTTATAGATTATAGTCCTAAAGCAGATAATATGGCTTTAAAAATAGAAGAAAAGGCAAATGAAATGTTAAAGGAGGGATTTGAATTAATTACAATGTCTGTTACAGGTACAGCAAAAGCTATATTAGTTTTTAAAAGTGTAATATAAAAGGAGATAAAATGATTATATTAATATCTGGAGCTACTCATACTGGAAAAACTTTACTTGCTCAAAAAATATTGGAAAAATATAAATTTACATATTTATCTATTGATCATTTAAAGATGGGATTTATTAGAAGTAAAAAAGTTAAATTTAATGTTCAAGATGATGATAAAATTGAAAGTTATTTATGGCCTATATTAGTAGAGATTATAAAAACAAATATTGAAAATAAACAAAATTTAGTAATAGAAGGCTGCTATATACCGTTTGATTGGAAAAATAGTTTTAATAATGAATATATACATAATATAAAATATATATGTTTGATTATGTCCAAAAATTATATAGTTAATAATTTTAAAAATATAGTAAAGTTTGAAAGTGTAATAGAGAATAGAAAATATAAAGAAGATATAGATATACAAGAGCTTATAAAAGAAAATAAATATAATTTAGATATGTGCAAAAAATATAATAACGAATATATTTTAATAGATGATGAGTATAATATAGATAATTATAAGGTATAGAATTAATTTATTCTAATTGTAATGAAAAATAAAAGTTAATTAAAAATATACTTTTTTGCATAAGATAAAAATTGGCTTTTAAAGGAGTAGATAATATGATAAAGAAATTAAAATTAAGTGCATTACTAATTATTTTTGGTGAGATTTTAAGTTTTGCTTTAGACTTATTTAGTAATAATGATATTTCTGCATTTGGTGAATTTACAACAGGAGTGCTACTAGGACTATCTGTGGGAATGAAGCTTATTGGAATTATATTATTAATATATTATATTGTTAAATTTAATAAAAAGTAACATGTTAAAATATTATAAAACCTTAGAAATTAAAAAATTCTAAGGTTTTTGCTTTTACCATTTCTTATTAGAGTTTATAATCTCAGATATATATCCTACTAGACATGACGGTGCTAATATAAAAGTATATAATAAAGTGTAAACTAAAAAGGCTAGAATACTTCTTCTTTTTAATTTATAATCTAGTTTTTTTAATACATGTTTTCTTTTTATATCAATTATTAAACAAAGTAGAAGACCAAATAATATTACAAGTAAATATAACCAACTAATTAATAAATTATTTCCTAATAGTAGAAGTATTATTCCTAAAGGAATAAATATTAATGTTGCTATATCTATAAATGGGAAGAATATGTTTAAGCATATTAAAAATTTAGACTTAAATTTCATTTTTAATGAAGTAACTGTTTTTACTTTTTTAAATGCTTCAATCATACCTCGTGCCCACCTTTTTCTTTGTCTTTTTAAATCTTTTAAACTTTCTGGTACTTCTGTAAGAGCAATAGCATCTTTTGCAAAGCTAGTAGTGTAACCTCTACTTAATAATTCCCATGTTAGTACTATATCTTCACCAACACAATTTTGCCATCCACCAATTTGTTTTAATATATTTGTTTTATATATACTAAAAGCACCTTGTGCAACTAAAGTAGAATTGTAATTTCCTTGATATAATTTTACACCAAAAATTCCTAATGTATAATCCCATTCTTGAAGTTTAGTAATAAAGTTTTTCTTAGCATTTTTAACAAGTAAACATCCAGCTACAGCAGCAGTATTTTTATCTGAGTTTTCTAACTTTTGTACTATATTTTTAATTGCTAGAGGATGAAGTACAGTATCACTATCTACAGTAATGGTGTATTTTGTCCTTACATATTTTAAAGCTTCATTTAAAGCTTTAGCTTTTCCAACATGAGGAGATTTAATTAGTGTAATTTTTGAATCTAAATTCATAGATTTTACTATTGGTAAATAATCATCAGTTGAGCCATCATCTATCATATAGATAAGGATATTTCCACAGTATTTTTGATTAATAATAGAATTTACAGTTTCTTTAATAGAATTTTGAGCATTATATAACGGTATTAAAACTGTTACATCTTTTTCTTTTGTATCACATCTATGTTTTTCTTTTTTATTTAATAACAAGCTTATAAACATAAATACAAATATAAATCCTGGTATTATTGCTATAAATAAAACAAGATATATAGCTAAAAAGTATCCAAATTGACAAGCAATATCTTTAATCCATGGAATGTTTATAAATATTGAAAAAATAAAATAGAAAAATGATATTAGAGTTGATATTAGAAAAATTTTTTTCACCCCATAATATTTTATGATATATGTGAAAAAATAGTGATAATTGCATTATTATCAAAACAATATAAAGCTGAATAATATATAATGAGGTGAATAAAAATAAAACTAAGATATGTTTTTTGTATAATAATATTAATTTTAGCAATAGTTATAGTTTTTAATATTATTATAAAAAGAAATAATAATGTTAAAGAGGCAGTAAAGATACCAATATTGTTATATCATGAATTTGTAAAAGTTGTTCCAGATAGTGATCCGGATAATTATAGTTATATAAATACACCACAAAGTTTTGAAGAAAATATAAAAACATTATTAGAAAATGGATATACCTTTATATCTTTTAACGAATTAAATGACGCAAATAATGGAAAAATTAAGTTGCCATCAAAGCCGATTTTAATCACTATGGATGATGGTTATTATAGTAACTATGAGTATATATATCCAATTTTGGAAAAATATAATGTAAAAGCATCTATTTTTATTGTTACAGATAATATAGAAAAAGAAGTAGATGGAAAAAAATATTTAGATTGGGAACAATGTTTAAAAATGGAAGAAAGTAGACTAGTAGAAATTTATAGTCATAGTAAAAGGCATATTTTTTACAATAGATTTTCTTTGAAAACAATTGTCAGTGATGTAAAAAAATCTTACAAAGATATAGAAGAAAAACTTGGAAAAAGAGAGTTAAAAGTATTTGCTTATCCGTATGGTGCTTATACTAAGCAAAGCGTATTAGCATTAAAATTAATTGGAATAGATATGCAAGTATATGATATAGGAATTAATTATTATAATAAGTTTAATAATAGTTATATAAAAAGAATAAATATACCATGCGAAATGACAGGAGAAGAGATAATACAAGAAATTAATAATACAAATTAAAATGGTCCATCGTCATAATTTTGGCGATGGATATTTTATAAAAAACTTTGTTATAAAATTTTTATAAGTACATATACTTTAATATATAAAATAATTTAAATTTTTTTAAAAAAACTATTGACAAAACGATAGTAAATTATTATAATTATATATGTAAGTTGAATGCGGGTGTAGTTCAATGGTAGAACGTCAGCCTTCCAAGCTGAATACGTGAGTCCGATTCTCATCACCCGCTCCATTTGAATACAACTTACGGATTGTAAAAAGTTCGTAAGTTTTTATTTTATATAAAACTTTAATGTTCTCTTTCTAGGAAGGAGGACATTTTTTATGCTTGAATTTAAACCTAACCCCAAAATAATAGAACTTATTAAAAACTACTCTTACAAAACTAAAAAAGGAAAAATTAAAATTCTTCTACATACTAATTTGCAAATTATAGAACCAACTGAATATCTAATTACACATCCTATTACTCTTACTATACTTGAATACAAAGTAAATGAAATAAGTAATAAACCATTTTACATTAAAGAACATAATGCAAAATATAACTTAAAAGAAATAGAAAATATTATAAAAAAATACAAATATTAAATTTTTTTGAAAACACACTTCGTAAAAGTGCCTTTTAGTGAGGAAATATATGAAGGAATTAATCTTTTCAAAATTAAAGGGGTATATTTTTGCTTTTAAGTTAGGAAACATATGAGAGGATTAATTTTTTTTGAAATTCTGTCTGCTTTTTTGAGTTTTAGTTAGGAAACATATGAGAAGATTAATTTTTTTAAAAATCTAGGTTGCCATTTTAAACTTAAGTGAGGAAACAAGTGAGAGGAATATTAATCCTTCTCAAAAATGAAGAAAGGAGGAATTTTATGAGATGTGGTGTTTATGT